>DAIDTN010000211.1 GCA_027457185.1 Burkholderiales bacterium
GTATTTGGTTTCGCATCGCCGCCGGCGACATGCTCGGCAAGGACCAGCCGGTCATTCTGCAGATGGTGGAAATCCCCGACGAGAAGGCGCAAAAGGCGCTGACGGGCGTGATGATGGAACTCAACGACTGCGCGTTCCCCCTGCTTGCCGGGATGTCGGCCGCCTCCGATCCGATGGTTGCGTTCAAGGAAGCCGATTACGCCATCCTGGTCGGCGCGCGCCCGCGCACCGCCGGCATGGAGCGCAAGGACCTGCTCGAGGCCAACGGCGCGATATTCGTGCCGCAGGGCAAGGCGCTGAACGCGGTCGCGAGCCGCAAGGTCAAAGTGCTGGTGGTCGGCAATCCCGCCAACACCAATGCGCTGATCGCGATGAAAAACGCGCCCGGCCTGTCGCCGCGCCAGTTCACCGGCATGATGCGCCTGGACCATAACCGCTCGCTGTCGCAGATCGGCGCCAAAATCAACAAGCCGGTCACCAGCCTGCGCAAGGCGATCGTCTGGGGCAACCATTCCGCCACCCAGTACCCCGATGTGTTCCAGATGGAAGCCGATGGCAGGAAGGTCTGGCCGATGATCAACGACCAGGCCTGGCTGGAAACCAATTTCATTCCAACCGTGCAAAAGCGCGGCGCCGCCATCATCGCCGCGCGCGGGCTGTCCTCGGCCGCGAGCGCCGCCAGCGCCGCCATCGATCATATGCGCGACTGGGCCCTGGGAACGCCCGAGGGCGACTGGATTTCCATGGGGATTCCGTCCGACGGTAGCTACGGTATTGCCGAAGGCGTGATCTACGGCCATCCGGTAACCTGCAAAAACGGTGAATTCCAGATCGTGGAGGGCATAGAAATCAGCAATTTCGCCCGCACCCGCATGGATGCCACGCTCAAGGAACTGCATGAAGAGCGCGACGGCGTGAAACACCTGCTGGGCTAAGATCGCGTCGATAGCGAAAACCTGATCCGGAAATTGCATGGCTAGTTTCCGGATTAGCGTCCCGTGTTTACATCGGCGGCAGAGTGCATGCCGCGCATGAACAAACCGCTGCATCCAGGCGCAGCCCTGTTCAAGGGCGAAAAGACCTCTCCTATCATTCCCTCCTGCGAGCACTACGCCGGCAGCGAAAAGCGGATGTTGCGGGCGCTGGCGCTGCAGGACAGCATCGGCCCCGTGTTCGACCTCACCCGCGACCGCCTGAACATCCTGGTGAGCGGCGCCGGCGACCTGCTCTCGCACGTCACCCTGCCCAAGGCGACCAGCGCGAGACAGGTGCCGAGACAATTACCTGCATCCAGTGCGAGATCCCGGTGAAAGCGATCATCGAGCCCCACGGCGCGCTCGGCGCCGCCTTCATCTGTCGCGGCGGCCACAATGAGCGGGGGCCGGATAAGGCGCTGGCATTTGACCTGCGTTAAAGTGTGCGACGGGCGATGGCCTAAACTTTTGCGCTCTAGTCTCTAGTCTTACTGAGGGGGGGAATATGGCAGAACGGATGTCGGCAGGCGCGAAGTTCCGCGCAGCAATGAAGCAGGAGCAGCCGCTGCAGGTGATCGGCGCCATCAACGCCTATCATGCACGGCTGGCCGAGCGCAGCGGCTACAAGGCCATCTACCTGTCCGGCGGCGGCGTGGCGGCGGGCTCCCTCGGCCTGCCCGACCTCGGCATCAGCAACCTGGACGACGTCCTCACCGATGTGCGCCGCATCACCGATGTCTGTTCGCTGCCGCTGCTGGTCGATGTCGACACCGGCTTCGGCGCCAGCGCCTTCAATGTCGCGCGCACGGTGAAATCGCTGATCAAATTCGGCGCCGGCGCCATGCACATCGAGGACCAGGTCGGCGCCAAACGCTGCGGTCACCGGCCGGGCAAGGAATTGGTAAGCAAGGAGGAGATGGTCGACCGCATCAAGGCCGCGGTCGACGCCAGGACCGACCCGGAGTTCTTCATCATGGCGCGCACCGACGCGCTGGCGGTAGAGGGCATCGAGCGCGCGATCGAGCGCGCGGTGGCCTGCGTCGAGGCCGGCGCAGACGGCATCTTCCCCGAAGCCATGACCGAACTGCCGATGTACCGGCAATTCGCCGCGGCGGTTGGCGTTCCGATACTCGCCAATATCACCGAGTTCGGCGCCACGCCGCTGTTCACGGTCGAGGAACTACGCTCGGCCCATGTCGCCATCGCGCTGTACCCGCTGTCGGCGTTCCGCGCGATGAACAAAGCCGCGCTCGCGGTGTACCAGGCGGTGCGGCGCGACGGCACGCAGAAGAACGTAGTGGACAGCATGCAGACCCGCAACGAGCTGTACGATTATCTCGACTACCACTCGTACGAAACCAAGCTGGACCAACTTTTCGCAAAGGAGAGATCATGAACGAAGGCAAAACGGCAGATGCCGCCCCGGTCGCGCCCAAACCGAAGAAATCGGTGGCCCTATCAGGCATAACCGCCGGCAACACCGCGCTGTGCACCGTCGGCCGCACCGGCAACGACCTGCACTATCGCGGCTACGACATCCTCGACGTCGCCGACGCCTGCGAATTCGAGGAAATCGCCTATCTGCTGGTGCATGGCAAACTGCCCAACCAGGCCGAACTCGACGGCTACAAGCTCAAACTGAAATCCCTGCGCGGCCTACCGGCCAACGTCAAGGCCGCGCTCGAATGGGTGCCGGCTTCGGCCCATCCTATGGACGTGCTGCGCACCGGCGTGTCGGTGCTGGGCGGCGTGCTTCCGGAAAAGGACGACCACAACCATCCCGGCGCGCGCGACATCGCCGACCGGCTGATGGCCTCGCTCGGCTCGATGCTGCTCTACTGGTTCCACTACAGCCAGAACGGCCGGCGCATCGAGGTCGAAACCGACGACGACACCATCGGCGGGCATTTCCTGCACCTGCTCCACGGCAAGGAACCCTCCGAGCAGTGGGTCAAGGCCATGCATACTTCGCTGATCCTGTATGCCGAGCACGAATACAACGCCTCCACCTTCGCCTGCCGCGTCATCGCGGGCACGGGTTCCGACATGTACAGCGCGATCTGTGGCGGCATCGGCGCGCTGCGTGGCCCGAAGCACGGCGGCGCCAACAAAGTCGCGTTCGAAGTGCAGAAGCGCTATGAAAACGCGGACGCCGCCGAAAAAGACATCGTCCAGCGCGTCGCCAACAAGGAAGTAGTCATCGGCTTCGGCCATCCGGTCTACACCATAGGCGACCCGCGCAATCAGGTGATCAAGGAAGTGGCGAGAAAGCTGTCCAAGGCGCGCAACGACATGAAGATGTTCGACATCGCGGCGCGACTGGAAAGCGTGATGTGGCGCGAGAAGAAAATGTTCCCCAACCTGGACTGGTTCTCCGCCGTCAGCTACCACATGATGGGCGTGCCGACCTCGATGTTCACCCCGATATTCGTGATTTCGCGCACCAGCGGCTGGGCGGCGCACGTAATCGAGCAGCGCATCGACGGCAAGATCATCCGCCCCACCGCCAACTACACCGGGCCGGAGGATCTGAAATTCGTGCCGATCGAAAAGCGCAAGTGACGATCCGCGCGGACGAATTCGTCGTCCGTGCAGGTTTTCCAAAACCCTGCGCGCTGCGCGCGCCAACCGTGTTTTCCGCACGGATGAAAAGCGTATCCGTGCAGAAAACGCGGTTATGGGTAAAAGCAAGGGCGGCTTGGGGTGGGGCTTGTCCAAGATCGTCGATGGTGCGCGGATGCGCTTTTCATCCG
>DAIDTN010000212.1 GCA_027457185.1 Burkholderiales bacterium
TTCGTCGAGTTCGCGCATGTGGCCGCGCTTCAGATGCGAGGGCAAGGCGATCGGTCCGAAGCGCACCCGCATCAACCGGCTTACGGTCAGGTGCATGGCTTCGAACAGGCGTCGCACTTCGCGATTGCGCCCTTCGGCGAGCACCACGTTGTACCAGTGGTTGCTGCCCTGCCCGCCGGCGTCATCGATGTTGTCCAGGTGCGCTGGGCCGTCATCGAGCTGCACCCCGGTGCGCAGGGTCTGAATCTGCTCACCGGTCAGCTCGCCGAGTACGCGCACGGCGTACTCGCGCTCGATGCTGTGGCGCGGATGCATCAGGCGGTTGGCGAGTTCGCCCGAGGTGGTAAAGATCAACAAGCCGCTGGTATTGAAGTCCAGCCGCCCGACGGCAACCCATTTGGCGCCGCGCCGGCGCGGCAGCTGGTCGAACACCTCGGGTCGGCCTTCCGGGTCGTCGCGGCTGACGATCTCGCCCGTGGGTTTGTGATAAAGGAGCACGCGCGCCGCCGCGCCATGGCGCAGGCGCAGCGGCCGGCCGTCGACCTGTATCCGGTCGGCCGCACTGACGCGCGTCCCGACCCCGGCCGGTTCGCCGTTGACGCTCACCCGGCCGGCGGCTATCCATTGCTCCATTTCGCGGCGCGAACCGAGCCCGGCGCCGGCGAGCACCTTTTGCAGCTTCTCCGAAGTCGCAGGTGCGCTAGTCGGCGGCGGCGGTCGGCGCGGCGGCTTCGGCGGCCGCCCTCGGCTGTTCGCTGGGCGATGTCTGGTAGGCAAGGTCAAGGGTGCTGCTTATCTGTTCAAGCGGTGGCAATTCCTGCAGGGAACGCAGGCCCAGGTCATCGAGGAAAGTCTTGGTGGTTGCATACAGCGCGGGCCGCCCCGGAACGTCGCGATAGCCTACCGTATCGATCCAGCCACGCGCCTCGAGACTCTTGATGACATTGGTGGACACGGCCACGCCGCGAATGTCCTCGATGTCGCCGCGCGTCGCCGGCTGGCGGTAGGCGATGATGGCGAGCGTTTCCATCACCGCACGCGAATAGCGCGGCGGCCTGTCGTGGGACAGCCGCTCCAGATACGGCTGGAACTCGGGGCGGGTCTGAAAGCGCCAGCCGCTCGCAAGGTTGACCAGTTCCACGCCCCGGTCCCGCCAGGCTTCGCGCAGTTCGTCGAGTAGGCGCCGCAGCGTGTCGGCGCCGATGTCCTCTTCGAACAGGCGCCTCAGTTCGGCCAGCGTGAGCGGCTACTGCGCGGCGAGCAGCGCGGTCTCGAGTACGGTCTTGGCTTCATTCGGATTCAGCATGGGCAAGCTTCACGTAAATCGGAGCATAGGGCTCCAACTGGGTCACTTCGATCAGACTCTCGCGCACCAATTCCAGCACTGCGAGAAAACTCACCACCACTACCGCCACTCCCTTGCTTACCTCGAACAGCGTGGTGAAATCGGCGAACTGGCCGCTTTGCAGGCGGCGCAGGATGCCAGACATGAATTCACGCACCGACAATTCCTCGCGCGTGACTTTATGATGTCGGGTCATGCGCGCATGCATCAGCAGCGTCTGCCACGCGGCGATCAGGTCCTCGGTGCGCACCTGCGGCAGGCGCTGCGCCGCCGCCTGTTCGATCCACACCTCCACCGTTAGGAAATCGCGCCCCAGCACGGGAAGCGCATCGAGCTTGTGCGCCGCAAGCTTCATGGCCTCGTATTCCATCAGGCGGCGCACCAATTCGGCGCGCGGATCTTCTTCCTCCTCGCGCAGGGCGCGCGGACGCGGCAGCAGCATTCTCGACTTGATTTCCATCAGCAGCGCTGCCATCAGCAGATACTCGGCGGCGAGTTCCAGGTTGCGCCGGCGCATCAGCTCGACGTACTCCAGATACTGCTCGGTGAGCCGCGCCATCGGGATATCGAGGATGTCGATGTTGGCCCTGCGGATCAGATACAGCAGAAGATCGAGCGGTCCCTCGAACGTATCGAGAAACACCTCAAGCGCATCCGGCGGAATGTACAAATCCGCCGGCATTTCCATCAAGGCTTCGCCGCGCACCGTGGCAACGCGCGCGTCGGCCGCCGCAGACAGCGGCGCGATCGCTGCGCCCGTGCCCGGATCGAAGGGTGCGTCGTTGGCTGCGGCAGCTTCGATCACGAGTAGCTCAATCCCATCGCTTCGCGCACGTCGCGCATGGTCTCGGCCGCAAGCGCGCGCGCTTTTTCGCAGCCGTCGGCGATAATGCTTTTTACCAGCGTCGGATCGTCCAAATAACGCTGCGCGCGCTCGCGCATCGGCGCCTGCTCGGCCAGTATCGATTGAATCAGCGGCTGCTTGCATTCGAGGCAGCCGATCCCGGCGCTGGTGCAGCCTTTCCGCACCCAGGCGCGGGTAGCGTCGTCCGAATACACCAAATGGAGCTGCCATACCGGGCATTTTTCCGGGTCGCCCGGATCGCTGCGCTTTACCCTCGCAGGATCGGTCGGCATGGTGCGCAACTTCTTCGTCACCGTGGCGGCGTCCTCGCGCAGGGTGATGGTGTTGTTGTAGGACTTGGACATTTTCTGGCCGTCCAGTCCCGGCAGCTTGGAAGACTCGGTCAGGAGCGCCTGCGGCTCGGCCAGGATCATGCGTCCGCCGCCCTCGAGGTAGCCGAACAGCCGCTCCCGGTCGCCCATCGACAGATTCTGCTGCTCGTTCAGCAGCGCCCGCGCCGCCTGCAGCGCGCCTTCGTCGCCCTGCTCCTGATAGCGCGTGCGCAGTTCGTTATACAACCTGCCCTTCTTGCTGCCGAGTTTCTTCACTGCCGCCTTCGCCTTGTCCTCGACGCCCGCCTCGCGCCCGAACAGATGATTGAAGCGGCGCGCCACCTCGCGCGTCAACTCGACGTGTGGCACCTGGTCCTCGCCCACCGGCACCCAGGCGGCGCGGTACATCAGGATGTCGGCGCTTTGCAGCAAGGGATAGCCGAGGAAACCGTAGGTGGCGAGATCGCGGTCGGCGAGCTTCTCCTGCTGATCCTTGTAGCTCGGAACCCGCTCCAGCCAGCCCAGCGGGGTGATCATCGACAACAGCGTATGCAGTTCCGCGTGCTCCGGCACGCGCGACTGTATGAACAGCGTCGCCCGCGCCGGGTCGATGCCCGCCGCGAGCCAGTCGATCACCATATCCCAGACATGCTCTTCGATCACCGCGGGGGTGTCGTAATGCGTCGTTAGCGCATGCCAGTCGGCAACGAAAAAAAGACAAGGGTATTCGCTTTGCAGCCTGACCCAGTTTTTGAGAGCGCCGTGGAAATGTCCCAAGTGCAAGCTTCCGGTGGGGCGCATGCCCGAGACGACGCGCTGCTCGTACATTTAGGCGGATTCCTAGAGTTGGAAGATCGCTGCGATCACGGCGATCGATGCGTTAACCATGGGGTCAAGGATTGCGCCCAGGATATTGGTGAACAGCAGCAGCAGCAGGATCGGGAATCCGTACGGCTCCAGACGCGAAAAGCGGTACGCCAGGCGGTTGGGCAGCAGGCTCACCGCGATGCGGCCGCCATCGAGCGGCAAGATCGGCAGTAGATTGAGCAGCATCAACACCAGGTTGATGGTAATGCCCGCCTTGGCCATCAGACTAAGCGGCAGTGTAAATAGATTCTGCGGCGCCACCAGCGCGAATTTGAGCGAGAGTGCCCAGAGCAGGGCCATCACCAGGTTGGCGAACGGTCCCGCCGCCGCCACCCACAACATGTCGCGCTTGGGGTGTCGCAGTCCGGCGAAATTTACCGGCACCGGCTTGGCCCACCCGAACAGTATGCCGCCCGCGCCGAACATTCTGCTCATGAACAGGATCAACAGCGGCACCAGCACGGTGCCGACCGGATCGATATGGCGCAGCGGATTGAGGCTCACGCGCCCGAGCACATAGGCGGTGTTGTCGCCAAAATGCCGCGCTACGTAGCCATGCGCCGCTTCATGCAGGGTGATCGCAAAGATCACGGGAAGCGCATAGATCGCGATTTCCTGTACGAGATTCAATTCCATTGGTCCGTCTGCGTCAAAACAGTAAGTCTATCAGACTCGAGGTTCGAACCCGAACGGTTCCAGGCTGCCCTTGCCTTGCCGCAGCAATTCCGGGGCGGCCCCAGTCAAATCGACCATGGTTGTCGGATCGATGCCGCAGGGCCCGGCGTCCAGCACCAGATCAAGCGCATGTTCCAGGCGCGCGCGGATCTCCTGCGCATCGTTGAGCGGCAGCGCATCCCCGGGCAGACTCAGCGTAGCCGACAGCAGCGGCTCGCCCAGCGCCGCCAGCAGCGCCTGCGCCACCGCATGCTCGGGTACGCGCATCCCTATGGTCTTGCGCCGCGGATGCAGCAGGCGCCGCGGCACCTCGCGGCTTGCGCGAAGGATGAAGGTGTAGCTTCCCGGAGTGAGCTTCTTCAGCAGCCGGTATTGCACGTTGTCCACCTGCGCGTAAGTAGCGATCTCCGACAGATCGCGGCACATCAGCGTCAGGTGGTGCTTGTCGTCAATTTTGCGGATGTTGCGCAGTCGCTGCATCGCGTCCTTGTCGCCGATCTGGCAGCCGATGGCGTAGCAGGAATCGGTCGGATAGGCGATCACCCCGCCGGTGCGAATGATGGCAGCTGCCTGCGCGATCAGGCGCGCTTGCGGATTGGCAGGATGGACCGCGAAATACTGCGACATTTGAGACCAGGGAGGGGATAACTGCGATGAAACAATTCAAACCCGATAGGTCTCTCACCAATCGTGCCAGACCGGCTTGAGATCGGCAGCCAGATTGGGTAATTTGCCCAGATCCACGCGCGATTCGCCCGGGCCGTGAAAATCCGAACCGCGCGAAGCGAGCAGGCCGAATTCCTGCGCCAGGATCGCATACTCCAGAAACTGCTCGGCGGTATGGCTGCTGGTGACCACCTCGATACCGGTGCCGCCGCCATCCTTGAACTCACCCAGGAATTTGCGCATCTCGGTGCGCATGAGTTTGTAGCGCCCCGGATGCGCGAGCACTGCCACGCCCCCACCCGCCTTGATGCAGGCGAGGCCATCGTGCAAGGTCGCCCACTGGTGCGGCACATAGCCGGGTTTGCCGCTCACCAGGTAATGCTGGAACGCGCTATTGACGTCGCCGACATAGCGCTTTTCCACCAGAAAGCGCGCGAAATGCGTGCGGCCGATAAGATTGGGATTGTCGACATAGGCGTAGGCGCCCTCCAGGCTGCCCGGAATACCGGCGCGCGCAAGATCCTGCGCCATTTTCTTCGCGCGCTCGGTGCGGCCCTGGCGTATCGCCAGCAGGCCCTGCTGCAGTTGCGCATTGTCCGGATCAATGTTGAGGCCGACGATGTGGACCGTGATCCCCCCCCAGCTGACCGACACTTCAACGCCGTCGACAAACCGCAGGCGCAATTCGGCCGCCTGCGTGCGCGCTTCCGCCAAGCCGGAAAT
>DAIDTN010000213.1 GCA_027457185.1 Burkholderiales bacterium
CTCCAGCAGTTCCTCGCGATCGCTGCCGCCGTAGCTAACCATCAGCGGATAGGTATCGCGCAGCAGCGCGCAGCGGTAGCGCGTTGAAGTGCGCGTGGTCAGCGCGTAGATCGGCACGCCGCAGTTCAGGCGCGACATCCACAGCGCGGTGGAGCCCGATTCGGTCAGCGCGGCGATGGCCTTGACCTTCAGGTGGAAGGCGGTGAACAGCGCCGCCATCGCGATCGACTGGTCGACGCGTGTGAACACGCGGTCGAGGAACTCGCGATCGAGTGTGACCGCGGCCGAGTTTTCCGCTTCGACGCAGATGCGGCTCATCGACAAAACGGTCTCGACCGGATACAGGCCGGTCGCGGTCTCGGCCGAGAGCATGACCGCGTCGGTGCCGTCGAGTACGGCATTGGCGACGTCGGACACCTCGGCGCGCGTGGGCACCGGGCTCGCGATCATCGATTCCATCATCTGCGTCGCGGTGATGGTGAGCTTGTTGTGCTCGCGCGCCAGGCGGATAATGCGCTTTTGCAGCGCCGGCACCGAGGCGTCGCCGACTTCGACCGCGACGTCGCCGCGCGCCACCATGATGCCGTCGCAGGCGGACATGATGTCCTCCAGCGCGCCGGGTGCCACCGCTTCGGCGCGTTCGATCTTGGCGATCAGAAAGGCTTCGCCGCCGGCGGCGCGCAGCAGCTGCCGCGCCATGTACATATCCGCGCTCGATTTCGGAAACGACACCGCGAGAAAATCCACCTTGATCGCGGCGGCGGTGCGGATGTCGTCCATATCCTTGGTCGTGAGCGCCGCGGCGGTCAGCCCGCCGCCGCGGCGGTTGATGCCCTTGTTGTTCGACAACACCCCGCCGTGGTGCACGCGGCAGTGCACCCGGTTGCCCTCGACCCGTTCCACCTCGAATTCGATGCGGCCGTCGTCGAGCAGCAGCACGTCGCCGGCGCTCACGTCGCGCGGCAATTCCTTATAGTCCAGACCGGCGCACTTCTCATCGCCGAGCTCGCAATCGGCGTCGAGAATGAAGGCGTCCCCCGGCTTGAGCGTGACTTTGCCGCCGCGGAACTTGCCGACGCGGATTTTCGGCCCCTGCAGATCGCCCATGATGCCCACGGTGCGGCCGGTCTTGCGGCAGATCTCGCGCACCACGGCGGCGCGCTGCAGGTGATCCTCGGCCGTGCCGTGCGAGAAATTGAAGCGCACTACGTCCACACCCGCCTGAAACATGCGCTCCAGGGTTTCGGGGTCGTTCGACGCGGGCCCGAGGGTCGCAACGATCTTGGTACTGCGAGTCATCTTGGGATAGGCCTTTTCTTTTTGTGGGCGAGCGCCGCGCAAGCTTAACGACGCATTGAGTTTAGCATCACCCTGTGACACTTTGCGTCAGCGCCGCACTTCCTGTCCGCCGCGCCGACGGCGATACGCCCGCAGCGTCGTTTCACTTGCAGCGCAGGTTTGCGCTTGGCCGTTGCATCGGCTGTCTGCAATCGCGCTCGGCGATGGCGCGGTCCTCGTCCAGCTGCGGTGAATTGCGCCCGGCGCGACCATAGCGCCAGCCCAGGTAATCGTCCTGAACGCCGACGGCGAGGTAGCCGAGCAAGAGCACGCCGACAAATGCCCCGGGCGTCACGTCCGCCTGAATCGCAGCCGAACCGGACGAACTTCCCGGCGGCAGTGCGCCGCCGATCGAGGGTGAGTTGGTGCTGCGCAGGGCGATCGTGGTGCCGGCGCAGCCCGCGAGCAGATTGGCGCCGATCAGCGCAGCAGTCGCCAAACCGAATTTCATGTTTCGATTTTAGACCGCTGCGGCGCTTGCGGCAAACCCGCGTATGACTCCGCGCCAGGGAGTCGTACAGCGGAAGACCCAAACGCGCGTGCCACCCTTTGGTGCGTATCCCGGCTTCGCTGCACCAATAATGATCAGTTGGCGAGCCTTGGTTGCGGCAGGGCGCTTTGCCAATCGCCACCCCCAAAGGTCATCCACTTTATAAACAGCCGCTTAATCGCCGGCAAGACTCTATTTCCAACGCCTGGCACAGGCCATGCTAATGACCTCCATGACCTGACTAGCGCAATTCAAGCTCAGGCAGTCTGAGGCATTGTGTAATTTTTTAATCTCGGGAGATGCGGACATGGAACTGCGAAGTTTTGTAAAAAGTATTGCGGCAGGCTCGGACGTTGCGAGCAGCACCACCGAGGCCGCTGCGAGGCCGCGGGGGACCGATCCACTCTTACAGGGACAGAGGAGATAAGCATGAAACGACGCGCATTCGTGAAGGGGCTGGCTCTCGGGGCCGCGACCGCGGCAAGCGGGCTGATCGCGCCGAGGATCCTGGCGGCGGAGAAGACCGTCAAGGTAGGCGTGCTGCACTCGCTCTCAGGCACCATGGCGATCAGCGAGACCGTGCTCAAGGATATCGACCTCATGACCTTCGAGGAAATCAACCGCAAAGGCGGCGTCATGGGCCACAGGATCGTGCCGGTCGTGGTCGATCCTGCCTCCAACTGGCCGCTGTTCGCCGAGAAGGCGCGCCAGCTGCTCACGGTGGACAAGGTGGCGGCAGTGTTCGGTTGCTGGACCTCGGTATCGCGCAAGTCGGTACTGCCGGTGTTCGAGGAGCTCAACGGGCTGCTGTTCTACCCGGTGCAGTACGAGGGCGAGGAGCTGTCCTACAACGTGTTCTACACCGGTGCCGCGCCCAACCAGCAGGCGATCCCGGCGGTCGAGTACCTGATGAGCGAGGACGGCGGCGGCGCCAAGCGCTTCTTTCTGCTCGGCACCGACTACGTCTATCCGCGCACGACCAACAAGATTTTGCGCTACTTCCTGCACAGCAAGGGCATCACCGACGCTGACATCGAGGAGGTGTACACGCCCTTCGGCCACAGCGACTACCAGACCATCGTCGCCAACATCAAGAAGTTCGCCGGCGGCGGCAAGACCGCGGTAGTTTCGACCATCAATGGCGACTCCAACGTGCCGTTCTACAAGGAGCTCGGCAACCAGGGCCTGAAGGCGACTGACATCCCGGTGGTCGCGTTCTCGGTCGGCGAGGAAGAGCTGCGCGGGGTCGACACCAAGCCGCTGGTAGGGCAGCTCGCGGCGTGGAACTATTTCATGTCGCTCAAAAACCCGGTCAACACGGCATGGAAGGCGGAGTGGGCCGCCTACACCAAGAGGAAGAAGCTGCCCTACGCGGACAGGCCGCTCACCAACGACCCGATGGAAGCCAGCTACGTCGGCATCCATATGTGGAAGCAGGCGGTGGAGAAGGCCGGAAGCTTCGACGTCGACAAGGTTATCGCCGCCGTCGGCGGGCAGAAGTTTAGCGCGCCAGACGGTTTCACCATCGAGATGGACCCGCACAACCACCACCTGCACAAGCCGGTGTTCATCGGCCAGGTGCGCGCCGACGGGCAGTTCGACGTGGTGTGGAAGACCAAGGGGCCGATCAAGGCGCAGCCGTGGAGTCCGTATCTGCCCGAGGACAAGGGCAAGAAGGAAATCGCGGTGAAGATGACCAAGAAGACCTGAACGGCGCGGGTAGCGGCACCCGTGCCGCCGCCCATCCCGGTCGCAATGGCCAAGCTGCACATCTTCGCTTCAGTGATGCGCGTCGTGCTCGCCCTGCTTGCGCTGGCGGCGCTCGGACTGGCGCGGCCGGCGCTGGCGCTCGACACCGCGGTCGTGCACAAACTCGCTTTCGCCGAGACCAGCGAGGACAAGATCGCGGCCATCAACGCGCTGGTCGAATCCGGCGACGAGCAGGCCGAGCCGCTGCTGAAGGCGCTGCTGGCTGGCTCGGTGCAGACCTCGGGCGACCGGGTGCTGATCATCAACGGCAGCACGGCCATCGACGCCGTGACCGGCGAGAAAATCTCGCCGGTGCCGGCCGACGCGAGCGACGTGGTGCTCAACAACCGCATTCGCGGGGTGCTCGACTCCGCGGTTTCCGCGCTGCGCCTGGTGTCGCATGACCGCGCCACGCGCCTGAAGGCTGCGCGCGAGCTCGCCGACGACCCGCGCGCGGCGGCGCTGCCGGTGGTGGACAGGGCTCTGGCGCGCGAGACGGACCCCGAAATCAAAGGCCTGCTCAGGATCGTCGCCGCGTCGGTGCACTTGCACGCCGGCAGCAAAATCGAGCGCCTGGCCGCGATTCGCACGCTCGCGAGTTCGGGCAACTCGAAGACCGAGACCCTGCTTCTGCCGCTGGTGGCGAAGAAGCCCGATGGCAGCTGGGCCGAGCCGGACGCGGAGATCCGCGTCGCGGCGCAGACGAGCCTCGCCGACGTGCGCGGCCGGCTCGCCTGGGGCGAACGCATCGGGCTGCTGTTCGCCGGCCTGAGCCTGGGCAGCATCCTGATGATCGCCGCGCTCGGGCTGGCGATCACCTACGGCCTGATGGGCGTGATCAACATGGCGCACGGCGAGCTGATCATGCTCGGCGCCTACGCGACCTACGTGGTGCAGAACCTGTTCCATGCCTACGCGCCGGGCGCCTTCGACTGGTACCTGGTGGCGGCGGTCCCCACCGCGTTCGCCGTTTCCGGAATCGCCGGCATGATCCTCGAGCGCACGGTGATCCGCTGGCTGTACGGCCGGCCGCTCGAGACGCTGCTCGCCACCTGGGGCATCAGCCTGATGCTGATCCAGGCGGTGCGCTCGGTGTTCGGGGCGCAGAACGTGCAGGTCGACAATCCGAGTTGGATGTCGGGCGGGGTGCAGGCGTTGCCCAACCTGGTGCTGCCGTACAGCCGGATCGTGATCATCCTGTTCGCCGCCGCGGTGGTGGCCGGGATCTGGCTGCTGCTCACGCGCCCCCGGCTCGGTCTGTACGTGCGCGGCGTGACCCAGAACCGCGCCATGGCCTCCTGCCTCGGCGTGCCGACTGCGCGCGTCGACACGCTGGCCTTCGGCCTGGGCTGCGCGATCGCGGGGCTGGCCGGCTGCGCGCTGTCCCAGATCGGCAACGTCGGTCCCGCACTCGGCAAGGGCTACATCGTCGACTCGTTCATGGTGGTGGTGCTGGGCGGCGTCGGACAGCTCGCCGGCACCGTGTACGCGGGCATCGGCCTCGGGCTGGTCAACAAACTGATCGAGTCGTGGTCGGGCGCGGTGATCGCCAAGATCGCGGTGCTGGTGTTCATCATCATCTTCATCCAGAAGCGCCCGCAGGGCCTGTTCGCGCTTAAGGGCCGGGCGGTCGAAGCATGAGACGCCTGTACCGCAGCCGCGGCTGGATCGCGCTCGCGGCGTTCGCGGTCGCGCTGCTGGTGGTGGTGCCGGTGTCGGCGCTGCTGATACCGCCGGACAGCGCGTTCCACCTGTCCGAGTACTGGGTCAGCCTGGGCGGCAAAATCATCTGCTACGGTATCGTCGCGCTGGCGATGGATCTGGTGTGGGGCTATGCGGGCATCCTGTCCCTGGGCCACGGCCTGTTCTTCGCGCTCGGCGGCTACGCCATGGGCATGTACCTGATGCGCCAGATCGGGCTCGACGGCGTTTACCACAGCCATCTTGCGGACTTTATGGTGTTCCTCGACTGGAAGTCCTACCCTTGGTACTGGAGCTTCACCGAGCATTTCTGGTACGCCGCGGCCCTGGTGGTACTGGTGCCGGGGCTGCTCGCGTTCGTGTTCGGCTACTTCGCCTTCCGCTCGCGCATCAATGGGGTGTACTTCTCGATCATCACCCAGGCCCTGACC
>DAIDTN010000214.1 GCA_027457185.1 Burkholderiales bacterium
CGGCCCCTGCGGCGCCAGCCGGTCCGGCCACCGCGCCCGCCCCGGCGGGCAATCGCTGGCTCGGCCCTATCGCCGGCCTGGCCGCCGGTCTCGGCCTGGGCTATCTGCTCGGCCACGGCGGTTTCGGCGGCATGATGGGCACCCTGTTGATGATGGCCCTGGTCGGTTTCGCCGTGGTGTTTGTGCTGCGCCTGTTCAACCGGCCCAAGACAGAAGGCAATATGCAATATGCCGGCGTGGGCAGCGAACCCGAGTCCGCGCCACCGCCCTCGCTTGCAAGCGGCATAGGCGCAGAGCCGGCCTTCGGTGCGCAGCCGCAGCCTAACATCCCCGCCGGGTTCGACAGCGAAGGCTTCCTGCGCCAGGCCAAGCTCAATTTCGTCAAGCTGCAGGCAGTGCATGGCAGCGGCAAGCTGGGCGAGTTGCGCGAATTCACCACGGACGCGATGTTCGAGTCGATCAAGCAGGATTTGCTGCAGCACGGCGGCGTCGGACAACACACCGACGTGGTCACGCTCAATGCCGATCTGCTGGAGGCGCTCACCGAAGGCGACACCCACTGGACCAGCGTACGCTTCTCCGGCATGATACGCGAGGCTCCCGATGCCCAGCCCGAATCGTTCCAGGAAATCTGGAACCTGGCGAAGCCGGTGTCCGGCGCGACCGGCTGGGTGCTCGCGGGCATCCAGCAAATACAGTAATCGGCCTCGCCTCCGAGCAAGCCTTGCTGCCGCACCCGGGAATTTTCGCTCTCAACCACCTGCTCAACGCGGAAGCCTGGGCGCGGGACAAGCTCAAGCCCTACGCCGGGCAGTGCGTGGAATTCCGCTCCCCGCCGCTGCCCGCGCTGCGCCTGGACATTCTCGATTCCGGGCTGGTACGCCGCGCAGCCGAGGACGCAGTGCCTAACCTGGTCGTCACCATCGGCCCGAGCGCATTGCCGGCATCGCTGCGTGGTGAAGACGCGTTGATGCGCGAAATCGGCATTGACGGCAACGCCGACCTGGCCGGCACGGTGCAGTACCTGTTCCGCCATTTGCGCTGGGACATCGCGGAAGACCTGTCCAAGGTGTTCGGCGACGTGCTCGCCCAGCGCATGGTGACCGAAGGCAGGCGACTCGCCGCCTGGAACCGCGAGGCCGCGGAGAAGCTGGCGCAAAACTTTGCCGAATACTGGATCGAGGAGCAGCCCCTTCTGGCCCGCCCCGCCGATGTGCGCCAGTTCCTCACCGACGCGGACCAGTTGCGCGACGACCTGGCGCGGCTGGAAAAACGCATCGACATCCTGACCCGGAAAACCTGAGGGACGCCGCGGACGCGTAAGCGCAGGCTGCTGCTTTTCCCCGGTGTCCTTGGCGCCCTTAGCGGTTAAAATCTGTACTCTGACTACCGCAGGTTAATCGATTGCAGCGTCTTCTGCGCCTCGTCCGTATTATCTTCGTCGGCATCCGCTTCGGTTTGGATGAGTTCGTGCTCGCCCACGCGCGCACGCGCTTCCTGCTGGTGGCGGTGCAGCGCGTGCTGTTCTGGCGCAGGCTGACCGAGCCGCGCGCCGTGCGCCTGCGCCTTGCGCTGGAGGCCCTCGGGCCGCTGTTCGTCAAGTTCGGCCAGGTGCTCTCCACCCGGCGCGACCTGCTGCCCACCGATATCGCCGACGAACTGGCGCGGCTGCAGGACCAGGTGCCGCCGTTTTCGACCGAGCTTGCCCACGCCCAACTCGAACGCGCGTTCGGCCGGCCGGTGGCGCAGGTGTTCGAGCAGTTCGAGGCGCGGCCGGTGGCGAGCGCCTCCATCGCGCAAGTGCATTTTGCGGTGCTGCCCGGCGGGCGCGAATGCGCGGTCAAGATCCTGCGCCCGAATATGCAGGAAGCGATCGAGAAGGACGTGGCCCTGCTCGACAGCGCCGCCGGCCTGATCGAGGCGCTATGGGTCGACGGCCGGCGCCTGAAGCCGCGCAAGGTGGTGGCGGAGTTCGCCATGCACCTCAGCGACGAACTCGACCTGATGCGCGAAGCCTCGAATGCGAGCCAGCTGCGGCGCAACTTCGCCGCCTCGCCGCTGCTGATGATTCCGGAAATCTATTGGGACTACTGCTCGTCCTCGGTGATGGTGATGCAGCGCATCAGCGGCATTCCGATCAGCCATGTGGCGGAACTGCGCGCCGCCGGCGTGGATATCCCGCGGCTCGCCCGCGCCGGGGTCGAAATCTTTTTCACCCAGGTGTTCCGCGACGGCTTTTTTCACGCCGACATGCACCCGGGCAATATTTTCGTCTCCACCGACGCCGAAATCCGGGGCAAGTATATCGCCGTCGATTTCGGCATCATGGGCACGCTCACCGACATCGACAAGAACTACCTGGCGCAGAATTTTCTCGCGTTTTTCCAACGCGATTACAAACGCGTGGCGCAGGCGCACCTGGAAGCGGGCTGGGTGCCTGCCGACACGCGCATAGACGAATTCGAGAACGCCATCCGCGCCGTGTGCGAGCCGGTGTTCGACCGCCCGCTGAAGGACATTTCCTTCGGCCGGGTACTGCTGCGCCTGTTCCAGGCCTCGCGCCGCTTCCATGTCGAGATCCAGCCACAGCTGGTGATGCTGCAAAAAACCCTGCTCAACATCGAGGGCCTGGGGCGGCAGCTCGACCCCGATCTCGATCTGTGGAAAACCGCCAAACCCTATCTCGAGCGCTGGATGAGCGAGCAGCTGGGCTGGCGCGGCTTCGTGCGCAATGTCCTGAACGAGGCGCCGCGATGGGCCAGCATGCTGCCGCAGCTGCCGCGCCTCGTTCACCGCGCCCTGGATGCCGATCACGTGGCCGGTATCGAGCAGGCGCTGGAGCGGCTCGCCGCCGGGCAAAGGCGGCGCCACCGCAGTACCATCATGCTCGGCGTCTTGCTCGCGGTCTTGCTCGCCTGGCACATATACCTCGTGCTCTAGGGTCTGTCAGAACCTAGCCTCGTCGCATAGCTTGCCGACGCGGAACCGACCGCCAGTTCCCCGTTCGCGCAAACCAGGCCGCGCGCGAACAAAAAACCGGGTGCCTGAACAAAAGCGACCCGGTTTGATTCAGTCAGCCGCGATCAGTGGAAGAACAGCACCGCGGCTTTGCCGAGGGCGAACCACACCCCGATCAGGAACGGCACCCCCACAGCGAGCCAGGCGAGCGCGCCGCCAACCCCGAAGCTGCCGCGTGCGGCGGTCTGGGCGGTGGCCGCTTTGTGGCTCGCCTTCTGCGTCAGCGCCTGCTCCTCGGCCAGCTCGTCTGCCGTCATGAAGTGTTTTGCGTCCACCGGCTTGATCATCAGGTTGCAGATGAAGCCCGCCACCAGCAACCCCGCGAGGATGTACAGGGTGTTGTCGTAGACCAGGTTCTTCGGCACTCCGGCATGCAACTGCGCCGCGCGCAGGTTGGCGATCAGCACCGGACCGATGATGCCTGCGGCGGACCAGGCGGTCAGCAGCCGGCCGTGGATGGCGCCCACCATCTGTGTGCCGAATATGTCGGCCAGGTAGGCGGGTATCGTGGAAAAACCGCCGCCGTACATGGTCAGGATGATGCAGACAACGAGCACGAACAGGCCCGCCGCGCCCATGTGGCCCAGGGTCGGCATCGTGCAATACAGAATGATGCCGAGGGTGAAGAATGTGAAATAGGTATTCTTGCGCCCGATCCAGTCCGACACCGAGGCCCAGAACAGACGCCCCAGACTGTTGAACAGGCTGATCAGCCCAACCAGGCCGCCTGCCGCCGCAACGATGGCCGCTTTCTGCGCCGCAGTGGCGGTCTCGTGGCTGGACGCGCCCACCAGCAGAGGTCCGAAAATGTCCTGCAGCATCGGCGAGGCCATGCCGATAACACCGATGCCCGCGCTCACGTTCAGGCATAGTACACCCCAGATCAACCAGAATTGCGGGGTTTTCCACGCCTTTGCGAGATGCACGTGATTATCGGTGATCATGGCCTTGGTCTGGGCGTCGCTCGGCGACCAGCCCGCAGGCAACCAGCCCGCAGGTGCAGTGCGGAAACCGAATGCACCCGCGGACATCGCAATGAAGTAGATCAATCCCATCGCGATCAGCGTGGACGCCACACCCGCACTGGCATCGCCGCCGCCGAAGTGTTTCATCAATGCCACCGCAATTGGCGCGCCGATCATGGCACCGCCGCCGTAGCCCATGATGGCGAATCCCGTCGCCATGCCGCGGCGGTCGGGAAACCATTTGATCAGTGTGGATACCGGGGTGATGTAACCCAGCCCCTGGCCGACACCGCCCAGGATCCCGCAGCCCAGCCACACCAGCCAGAGTTGATGCATCATCACGCCAACGCCGCCCAGCGCCATGCCGCCGCCCCAGCACATCGCGGCAATGAAGCCCGATTTGCGCGGGCCTGCGTGCTCCAGCCACCCGCCCCATAACGCGGCCGACACGCCCAGCATGAAAATAAACAAGGTAAATGTGACGCTGACCGCGGGCACGGTCCAGTTGCAGTGGTTGGTGAATAATTCGGCCATCAGCGACTGCTGCGCGCACTCGGCGGGCGCGCTCGCCACCAACTTGGTCATCGGCAACCAGAACACCGAGAACCCGTAGGCCATGCCGATACACAGGTGAATCGCCAGCGCCGCGGGCGGGACCAGCCAGCGGTTGAATCTCTCGTTGGCAATGGTGCGTTCTTTGTCGAGCAGTCCGGCCATGATTCCTCCTTCTGTGATTAGCTTTATAAGCTATTAGTCTTTGGGTTATTCCCTACGCCCGCAGTCAGGCGGTGAGACTCTTTTCCCAAGCTTAGAACACAGACTTTCTTCTCAGACATCGCCGCGTGCAGAGGTGAGCACGGGTCGCCGCGCTACTACGCAGGATTGATCGCCGTTGTCGCACTTCCTTGCGTAAGGCGAAGGCGGCCAAACTTTATCCGAGGCGATCGAATGCTGTCAAGCTCCATGTACGTCGCGAACAATGCACGCCAATGCGTGACGCGTTGCGCCGATCTACTTCCGCCACGCCACCTAAGACAGCGGCCGTGCGCGCTGGAAGCAGGCGCGCGAGAGGAATGTGCCCAAGAGCAAGGACTGGCGCGCCTCTCCGGGCAATGCGAAGTCTCAGCAGCAGCCCGGCAACAGGCCGCCGCCTAGGTTTCCTTGCCGGCGAGAATGTTCTCTATGCGTCGATCCGGCACCAGCCAGATCAGCGCGACCAGCACGTACAGTCCTTGGGACAGCGCTTGCGACCAGAACGCGGTC
>DAIDTN010000215.1 GCA_027457185.1 Burkholderiales bacterium
CACCGCGTGCCAATGCCGAGTCGTAGGGTTCCAGCAGCAGGACGGCCGCCCCTTCGCCCAATACCAGACCGGTCCGATCGGCGCTAAACGGCCGGCACGATCGGGACGGATCGCCGAGCGCAGGCGATGCCAGAGTCTGCATGGCTTGCCAGGCGCGCAGCACGCTGGGCTGGAGCAGCGCCTCGCTGCCTCCTGCGAGCGCGCAGTCGACTTCGCCGCAGGCGATGGCCTTGGCCGCCTCGGCCAGCGCCACGGCGGACGAGGCACAGGCGATCGAGTAGGTGAGCACCGGGCCGTGCAGCTTGGCGCGCATGGCGATGTGGGCGGCCGGCGCGTTGGGCATGAAGGCCGGCACGGTCAGCGGCGGGACGCGACCGGAATTCTGGTGGCTGCGGAAGGCCTCTTCGATGGCAGCGGCGCCACCCATGCCGGTGCCCAGATATACGCCTGCGCTTTCGTCCAGTGCCTCCAAACCGGCATCGGCCCGCGCCATTTCGGCCGCCGCTACGGCAAGCTGGCTGACGCGATCCACGCCGGCCAGTTGCAGGCGCGAAAACCAGCGCGTAACGTCGAAGGGCGCGCGCGCAACAACGGCCGGGCCCGCGCCGCCTTCGTCCCAGCGCGTAATCGCCGAGCGGCCGGCGAGCAAGTCGTCGAAGACCGCGTCGGGCTTATCGCCGTGGGGCGAGACCAGCCCGATCCCGGTGATCGCGACCCGGCGCCTCATGCCGGGCTGGGCACGCGCAGTTCGTCTATCAGTGCGGCCAGCGACGCCAGGGTGTTCACGTCCTGACGGTTATCGGGGAAGTCCACGTTGAAGTGTTCCTCGACGGTGAACAGCAGTTCGGCCAGCGACAGCGAGTCCAATCCATAATCCGCCAGCGGTGCGTCGGCCTTCAGCGTCGAAACGTCGATTTCGAATTTGTCGTGTATCAATTGCTTGAGTTGTTCTACCGTGTTCATGGCGACCTCAGTTGAAAATCATATCCAGCGCGGCTGCAGGCACCGGTGCCGGGAGCACGCCCGCGACGGCCCGCTCCAGCGGGCTTGCTTCGGCGCGCACGGGCGGCGCAAGGCGCTTGACGAATTGGGCGAGCAAGGAGGCGACCTCCTGCCTGTCATTGTCAATGGTGACCATGTGATAGCTGTCCTCGAGGACCGCGAGTTCCTTGTCGCGCGTCGGCAGCGCATCGAACAAGCGCTGCACGCTTTCGAGCCGCGTGATTTCGTCTTCGCGCGCATGAATCACCAGCAGGGGACAATCCAGATCCTTAAGGCCGGCGCGCACCGCAGCCATCATGCGTGCGCCTTCGCGCAGGGCGCGCAGGGGTACGCGCGCGGGACCGGCGGCCGATTGGGCGCGTTGTTCCAGTTCGCGCGCGACCCATTTGCGGATCTTCGGGTTCTTGATTCCGTACGGCTCGCGTTCCGCGACCGAAAAATAGCGGTCGAGCCTGGTCCAATAGCCCAGATGGCGCAAATGCCGGATCGGCGGCAGACCCCAGCCGTCGTAGGTGAACGTGGGCGAAATCAACACCAATCCGGCGATGCGCCGGCGCGATTTGAGCGCGGCGGCAGCGGCGAGAACCCCACCCATGCACAGTCCCCCAAGTACAACCGGATCTTCGCGGCCAACGCGGGATTCGACGACCGCGACCGCCGCGTCGCGCCAGCGCCGCCAGTCCGGCGATATGGGGTCGGGCGCCAGGGTGTAGCCCGGAACGGTGACGGCCTCGTACGTCAGTCCGCGCATGCGCAGCGTGTGTGCGATGAGTCCGAACTCCTGCGGCGATGACAGCAGTCCGTGAAACAGCAATACCGGTATCGTCGAAGTCGCTTGCGATGCTTGCATGGAATGTGGCGTTCGTTAAGAATGCGCCATACTAGACATCAAACCTGAATGCAACCTTAAAGGATGGCCGGTGCGCGTTTTGCTGGTTGAAGACGATCTGACCCTGCAGCGCGGATTGGCGCAGGTCCTCGCCGATGCCGGGCACCAGACTGCGGTCGCCGGCGATGGGAGCCACGCAGACACCCTGCTGGCGACCGAATCTTTCGATCTGGTCGTGCTCGATCTCGGTTTGCCGGGAATGGACGGCATTGAGGTGCTCGAGCGGCTGCGTCAGCGGCGGCAGACGATACCGGTGCTGATCCTGAGTGCTCGCGACCGTACGCTGGATCGTGTACGGGGTCTCGACCGCGGCGCCGATGACTACATGACGAAGCCCTTTGAGCTCTCGGAATTCGAGGCCCGCGTTCGCGCCTTGTTGCGTCGCGGACAGGGGGCCACCCTCAAGATCGGTCGGCTGGAATGGTTCTGGGATCGCCGCGAGATCACCGCCGACGGTGCCGTGCTGCCTCTTTCGCGGCATGAAATAAGCGTCCTTGAAGCACTGCTGCAGACACCGGGCCGCGTGATTGCAAAGAACACCCTGGCGAACCTCTTGGGCGACGACGGCGCTGCCGCAGGCGACAATATGGTGGAGGTCTACATCCACCGCCTGCGTCGCAAGTTGGCCGACGCCGGCGTCGAAATCGGTACTGTTCGCGGCATCGGCTATCGCCTGATCCAAACGCAAGGGGACCATTGAAATGCCCCGCCATTCCACTTCCCTGCGCAGCCGCCTCACGCGGCGTCTGGCGCTGGTTCTTGCCGGCATTGGTGTGATCGGCGCCATCGCCGCATATTGGCTCGGCTCCAGTTATGCCAATCTTGCGTACGATCGGGCGCTGGCCGACGATGTCGTGACCCTGGCCGAGCAAGTGAGCATGAAGCAGGGCCATATCCAGGTCGCCCTGCCGGACGCAGCCCTGAAATGGCTGCTCGCCGACGAGGGCGAGTTGGTCCTCTATCGGGTCACCGATCTGAGCACTATGACTGTGCTCGCCGCCAGAGGCGACCTCGGCCCGATGCCGAGCAACATCGACGCGAACGGCCAAGCCGCGTATCGCGACGTCGAAACCGGCGGCAGACGCGTGCGCGTCTCCTACATGCGCCATTTGGTCGATCCAAACGATGTGCCGGTTCTGGTCGAGATCGGCGAAACGACAGGCAAGCGGGACAAGATGACACGCGCCATCCTCGGCGCCACCATCCTGTTCATGGCGACCATGATCGCTGTTGCGGTCGGCCTGGTGCGGCATGGAGTGCGCACGGCATTGGAGCCCCTCAAGCTGCTGGAAGCAGAGGTGGCGCAGCGCTCCGGCACGGAGCTCACGCCGCTCGACCCGCTACATGCGCCCGAGGAGGTGCGCGGCCTCATCGACGCTATCAATCGCCTGATGGCGCGGGTTTCATCGGTTGTAGAATCACAAAGCCACTTCATCGCCAACGCCGCACATCAGTTGCGCACGCCATTGGCCGGTCTGAATCTACAGGCACAACGGGCGAGAAAAGCCAGTAACTCCAAGACACTCGACGCCTGTCTCATGGATGTCGAGGCAAGCGCTGCCCGGGCGAGCCACCTGATCGAGCAGATGCTGGTATTGGCCAAAGCTGAGGCCGTCGATCCGATGACTGATGGGCAGCCGGTGAATCTGGGCGCCGTGGCGCGTCAGGTGATTGAGCGTTTCCTGCCACTAGCCGATCAGCACCGCATGGATCTTGGCTACGACGGCAATGCGAAGGATCTTTACGTGGCAGGCAACGAGATGTTGTTCGCCGAAATGATCGGCAACCTCGTCGACAATGCCCTGCGTTATGGCCGGAACGGCGGTCACGCGACCATAGCGACGCGCCGGGACGGCGGCGATGCGCTGGTCTCGGTGATCGACGACGGGCCGGGGATTGCGCTGGCCGATCAGGAGCATGCCTTTGCGCGTTTCTACCGCTCGGATTCCTCGGCGCGCGGCGGCGCCGGCCTCGGACTCGCAATAGTGCGCGAAATCGCGGAACGCTATCGCGGCCGCATGACCCTGCAGTCGAAACCGGGAGCCGGTTGCCGCTTCGATCTTCGCTTTCCGAGCGCTGGGGAGGAAGTGCCGCCGCACCCCGTCGGACCGCAATAATGGAGCTTCCCAACCGGCGCAGGGAATTATCGACTGGAGCTGTCCAGGCCCGGCCGTAGCGATTGAAACAGATTTCAAGGATTGCCAAGGGCGCCGATGGGCTCGCCCGATCCGGGCCGATTCCACCAGCCCCCTCCGAGCGCCTGGAATAGCGCCGCGGTGTCGGCGTAGCGATTGCCCTGCGCCTGGGAAAGCCCGATCAACGCCTGCTGATACGCCTGCTCGGCGTTCAACAGCGACAAATAGCTTATCGATCCCAGTTTCAGCGCCGTGCGCGCGATAGCGAGGGATTCGGCCGCCGAGCGTTCCGCGGCGGCCTGCGCCCTGACTGCATCGGCGTCGTATTGCAAAGCGCGCAACACGTCGACCACGTTCTCGAACGCGTTGAGAACGGTGGAGCGATACATTGCCGCGGTCTGATCGAGACCGGCCTCCGCTGCGCGTTTGCGGTGGAGCAGCGTGCCGCCGGCGAACAGCGTCTGCGTGATATTGCCCGCAGCCAGCCACATGCCGGCGCCGGAACCGCCCAACAGTGCCGCCTGGGTCGCAACGTTTCCAACATCGGCGCTCAGGCTGAACTGGGGCAGCATGTTGGCAATGGCGACGCCGACCTCGGCGGTGGCGGCATGCAATTGCTCTTCCGCCGCGCGAACGTCCGGGCGTTGCTCGACCAGGCTGGAGGGCAGCGTTAGCGGCAGTTCTTGCGGCAGATGCAGCGACGACAGTTCGAAGCGTTCGGCCGGCTCCTCATCCGGGGTGCGGCCAAGCAGCCGTGTCAGCAGATCGCGCACTTGCGCCAGCTGTTTTTGCAGCGGGACCAGGCCGGCCTGCGCCTGCGCCAGCGCGGCCTGCTGTGCCACCACGTCCGCCATCGCTATCGCGCCTGCCTGATATTGCTTGCGCATCAGCGCCAGAGCCTCGGTTTCGAAGCGGATGACTTCCCCGGTCGCGGCGAGTTGCGCGCGCAGCGTGGCTTCCTGCACTGCCGCGTTGACCACGTTCGAAGTTAAGCTCAGATAGGTCGCCTCAAGCTGATAGCGTTGGACTGCGGCCTGAGCTTTAAGGTATTCCACCGTCCGGCGGTTGAGGCCGAAGACGTCGGGCGTATAGGAAACCGCCGCCTGCGCCGTATACAGACTGTAAATCGAGGCGTTCGATGCCAGCGGCGAGGCAAGCGTGGCCGCAGTCTTTTGGCGGGAGGACGAGTAAGCGGCTTGGACGGCCGGATAAAAAGCGCCCTGTTGTGCCTTGACGTTTTCCAGCGCCTGCCGCAGCGCCGCCGCGGCCGCTTGCATGTCTGGATTGGCTTTGATGGCTTGCTCGATCAGCGCGTTGAGCTGCGGCGACCGAAATAGCGTCCACCACTGCGGCGGGATGTCCATGCCCGGAACAAACCGCTGCGCGGCGCCGCCGCCGACGTTGGCGGACGCAGTTTGCGCCGCCAAGGGCTCGGGCGTATAGCGACTCGCCTGCGGGGCGGCAGGCCTGTGGAAATCCGGGCCCGCCGCACAGCCGGCGATCAAGGCTGCGGCCAGCGCCACCGCGGCCGCGGATAGCGGACGCGCGAAATGGATTTGCCCGGAACCCATGCGTTCAGCCGCCACTGGCCGGCCCGGCCGGCGCCGCACCCTGGAC
>DAIDTN010000216.1 GCA_027457185.1 Burkholderiales bacterium
GGGAGGCCGGTGCGGCGAGGGCGGCGCCGGCAGCCAGGGACGCAGCAATTTTCTCTATGGTTTCCGGCCGGATGTAGGGCATGTCCGCCAGGGCGGTCACCCAGCCCGTGACCTCGCCCGAGGCGCTCACTGCGGCGGCCAGGCTTGCGCCCATGCCTTCGTCGGCATTGGCGCACAGGATCACCGTGGCGCCGGCCGCGCTCAACAGGGTCTCCAGCGCGGGCGCTCCCGGACGCGCCACGGCGATGACGTGTGGAATGGCGGCGCGCAGGTTGGCGAGCGCGGCGATGGCGACCGGTACTCCCCGGGCCAGCGGATGCATCAGCTTATCCGAGCCGAAGCGCTTCGACGCGCCGGCGGCGAGCAGTACGCCGCAGATGTTCGCCTTCATCGGCTAGGCGCCGGAGATTGCGCGCGCTGTTGCCGCAGGCAGAGGGGGAAGGGTGCGGAACGCGGAATGCCGGCTCAATTCTGCGGAACGCTGCACCCGGCTTCAACGCCGGCCTTGGGCGGCTCTATGGTCTGCGGAATTTGCACGCCGCGGCGCACGGCGGTCATCTCGGCCAGAATCGCCACCGCGATTTCCGGCGGGGTGCGGCTGCCGATCTTGAGGCCGACCGGGCCGCGCAGCCGCGCGATCTCGCCGGCGGAGAGGTCGAAATCGGCGAGGCGCTTTCTGCGCTTGTCGTTGTTGGCTTTCGACCCAAGCGCGCCGACGTAGAAGGCGGGGGACTTGAGGGCCTCGAGCAAGGCCGCGTCGTCGAGCTTGGGATCGTGGGTCAGGGCGACGACCGCGCTGTGCGCATCCAGATTCATCGCCAGCACCACATCGTCCGGATAAGCGCGCTCGACCGGCACTCCCGGCAGGTCCCATGCATCGGCGTATTCGACGCGCGGATCGCACACGGTGACGTGGTAATCGAGGGCCCGTGCCATCTGCGCCAGATAACGCGACAGCTGGGCGGCGCCGATGACCAGCAGGCGCCAGCGCGGGCCGTGCACCGTCTTCAGCACCTTGCCGTCGAATTCGAGCGCGTCGGACCAGCGGCCGGGCTCGATGCGGGACTTGCCGGTATCGAGATCGAGGAATCGCGCCACCAACTCGTGGCGCTCGATCGCGACCAGCAGTTCGTCCAGCCCGGCGCTGTCCTTGACCGGTTCCAGCACCAGTTGCAGCGTGCCGCCACAGGGCAGGCGGAAGCGATCGGCCTGTTCCTTGCTCACGCCGTAGGTAGCGACCTCGGGTTTGTCGTTGGCGAGTTTGTGTTGGTGCACGCGCTCGATCAGATCGTCCTCGACACAGCCGCCCGACACCGAGCCCGACACCTGGCCGTCGTCGCGGATCGCGAGCATCGCCCCGAGCGGGCGCGGCGCCGAGCCCCAGGTCTTGACCACCGTCGCCAGGATCACCGCGTGACCCGATTTCAGCCAACTGCTTGCGCTGCGAAGAACTTCGAGATCGACGCTGTCCATGCCACACCTCTGCCGGTTTGACCGGGATTGCCGACGCGCGCGTCAATTCCACAATCCTGTCAGGGTTATAAATATGAAGAACGCAACATATCAAGAAGGCCGTTTGCGCGAGGCGTTCAAGGTTATGCTTCGTTCCGGCACCGGTCAAGCCGCGTGGTCATGCGACCGTCATGCGATTGCGGTTGATTCACAGCATTGCATAGTCTAGGATTCCCTCCCTGCGTTCGGGCAGGGCCGGAACTTTTTTCCGGCGCACGCATCATTTCTATCCCGGCGCGTGCAAGGAGAAGGAGTCAGCCATCCGGAAGCCTGCAGGAGAAATGGCAACAACAGCTACAACAAAACCATCCACCAAAGAAGGAGAGCTTCATGAAAATATCGATGACCGTGAACGGCAAGCCGGTCAGCGCCGAGGTCGAAGCGCGCACCCTGCTGGTCACTTTTATCCGCGAGCAGCTGCGGCTCACCGGCACGCACGTCGGCTGCGATACCAGCCAATGCGGCGCCTGCACCATCCACATGAACGGCCGCGCGGTGAAGAGCTGCAACATCCTGGCGATGCAGGCGGAGGGCGCCGATATTCTGACCATCGAGGGCCTCGCCCGGGCCGACGGCACCCTGCATCCGATGCAGGAGGCGTTTCGCGAACACCATGGCCTGCAATGCGGTTTCTGCACTCCCGGCATGGTAATGAGCGCCGTCGACCTGGTGAAAAACCACCCCGATCCCTCCGAGGAAACCATACGCGCCGAGCTCGACGGCAATCTGTGCCGCTGTACCGGCTATCACAACATCGTCAAGGCGGTGAAAGCCGCCTCGGCGAAGATGTGAAGGGGTGTCACATGACCTTTCGTGACACCACCAATTTAGTGGAGCACGAGGGGAAGTTTCCCCTCGTATCGTTCAAACCATTAGGGGGCAATCATGGGTGACATGAACAGCATCGGCGTGTCGGTCAAGCGCAAAGAAGATTACCGATTCCTCACCGGCGCCGGCACGTATACCGACGACGTGACCCTGCCTCATCAAAGCTATGCTTGTTTCGTGCGCTCGCCGCACGCACACGCGAAAGTCAAATCGATCAACAAGGACAAGGCGCTGAAGGCGCCGGGCGTGGTCGCGATATTCACCGGCGAGGATCTCGCCGCGGCCAAGGTCGGCGGCCTGCCTTGCGGCTGGCTGATCACCGACGTCAACGGCCAGCCGATGAAAGAGCCGGCGCATCCCTGCCTCGCGCAGGGGAAGGTCTGCCACGTCGGCGACCAGGTCGCGGTGGTGATCGCGGAAACCTACAATCAGGCCAAGGATGCGGCCGAACTGGTCGAGGTCGACTACGAGGTGCTGCCGGCGGTGGTGGACGTCGTATCCGCGCTTAAAAAAGGCGCGCCGGTCATCCACGAGGCCGCGCCGGGCAATACTTGCTACGTCTGGGCGCTGGGCGACAAGGCCGCGGTGGACAAAGCGATGGCCTCCGCCGCGCATGTGACCAAGCTCGATTTCGTCAACAACCGCCTGATCCCCAACGCGATCGAGCCGCGCGCGGTGAACGCGAGCTACACCCGCCACGACGAATCCTATGTACTCTACGTCGCCAACCAGAACCCGCACGTCGAGCGCCTGCTGATGACCGCGTTCGTGCTCGGCCTGCCCGAGCAGAAAGTGCGCGTGATCGCGCCCGACGTCGTCGGCGGCTTCGGCTCCAAGATTTTCCTCTACGCCGAAGACGTGGTGCTGACCTGGGCTTCGAAGCAGGTCAACCGCCCGATCAAGTGGACCGCCGAGCGTTCCGAGTCTTTCATGTCGGACGCCCATGGCCGCGACCACGT
>DAIDTN010000217.1 GCA_027457185.1 Burkholderiales bacterium
GGTCAGCTCGTCCAGCGCCGAGAACGGCTCGTCGCACAGCAGAATCTCCGGGTTCACGGCGAATGCGCGCGCAAGCGATACGCGCTGGCGCATGCCGCCCGAGAGCGCGTGCGGGTAGTCGTGCGCGTGGCCCTTTAAACCCAGCCGCTCGAGCCAGTCCAGCGCAAGCGCGCGCCGCTCCGCCACGCTCTTGCCGAGCAGTTCGATGCCGAGCTCTACGTTCTCGACCGTCGTGCGCCAGGGCATCAGCCGGTCGTTCTGGAATACGACGGCGATCTTTCCGCGGAACCAGTTGAATTCGCGGAACGGGTCATGTCCGAGCACGCGCACGCTGCCCTCGGTCGGTTCGATCAGGCCCGCGAGCAGGTTGAACATGGTCGACTTGCCGCAGCCGGTCCTGCCCAGTACCGCGACCATTTCGCCCGGCGCGACCGCAAAGCTCAGGCGGTCGACGGCGAGATACGATTCCTCGCGCCGGTCCTGGCGCAGGAAGCGCTTCACCACCGCGCGGAACTCGATCGCCGCGGTTGCCGCCTCGCCATTTCCTTCACTCATGCCGAGCGCTCCGCGCTCGGCCGATAAGCGAGCAGCCAGCCTTCGAGTCTCGTAATCACCTGCTGCACGACCAGCACGAACACCACCAGCACCAGTGTCCAGGCGAGCGCCCCGGCCATGTCGAACAACTGCTGCTGCATCAACAACTGGTAGCCTATGCCACCGGTGGCACCGACCAGTTCGGCCACCCCCACCACCCGCGCGGCGTTGCCTAGGTTCACTTTCCACGCGGTCAGCACGCCGGGAACGATGGTCGGTAGTACCAGTGTGCGAAACAGGTCGCGCTTGCTCGGCCGGAAGGAAAGCGTCATCTCGAACAAATCCTTGGACATCGAGCGGTAGGCGTCGAAAATTTGAAAGCTGAATGCCGGCAATGTCGTTGCCGCCATGATGAACAATATGCGCGGCTCGGTGCCTTTGAACCAGATGATCGCGATCACCACCCAGGACAGCGCCGGAACACCTTGAACAAAGTTCAGCAGCGGGTAGACGTAGCGGTAGTTGCGCTCCGAGCGCGCCATCACGAACGCCAGGACCGCGCCGAGCAGGAACGCCACGGTGAGCCCGGCGAAGATGCGCGCTGCCGTGGCGCCGGCGTTGGCGAGGCTGTCCCGGTCGATTAAAATCGCGAAGAACTTCTGCGCGATCGCCGGGACCGGGGGAAACAGGTAGGGCGGAAAAAAATACGACGCGATCTGCCAGGCGAGCGTCAGTCCGCCCAGCGAGATCACTGTCTCCTTGCGCAGTTTGTACCAGGGATTCATCACGCTCCGTTAGGCGCCGGCGCACCACTACTCACGGCGCCGGTCATTGCATGCGCCCGTCATAGATGCTCGCCGCCGAAGGCGGCTTCGGCAGATAACCCATCGATTGGCCGGCGCGATACACCGCATCGATCTCCTTGCGCAGTTCACCCGCCGGCTGCACGTCCATGCCCAGGCGGTCGTTGGCGCGGATGAGCTGATCGAGCACGGCGAGGCCCGCCGCGTCCGCCTTGGGCGAAATCAGCTTGGCCGCCTCTGCCGGATTGGCTGCGACCCACTCCGCCGCCTGCTTGTAGGTGCGGTACAGCACCGGAATGATGGCCTTGTTCTTGGCTATCCACTCGGCATGCGCAGCGACGCCCAGGTAGGGAATCTTGTCGCCGCCGGCAAATTTGCGCCATTGGTTTTGGATATCCAGGTCAAGGGTGCGCAGCGACGGTTTCTTCGCCATCAGCGTCGAGTAACCGGGTTCCCACAGCTGCACCGCGTCGGCGCGGTCGGCGAGCGCGTAGCCGATCAATCCCGGTGTCGCCGTGTTGATCACATCGACCTTGGACATATCGACGTTCTGCTGTCGCGCGAACCAGTCGACCATCTGGAAATTGGTGGTACCGCGCGCCGCGGCGAGCTGCTTGCCCTGCAAGTCGGCGAGCGTCTTGATCTGGGGATTGTTGGTCACCACTGCACCCCAGAAATCGAACAGGTTGAACAGATAGCTCACTTTCATCCCGCGCAAATCGGCGAGACCGATGGTCAGCAGCGACGCGCTGCCCCCGACCTGAAACTCGCCGCTGTTGAACTGGGCCGCGTAGGCGTCTGGGGTACGCGTCTGAAAAGTGATGTCCAGCCCGTTCGCCTCATCGAGCTTGCGCGCCTTGATCACCGGCGGCAAAAAGGCACCGAGCGAAGGTGCGCCGAACACCACGATCTCGATCTTGTGCAGCACCTCCGCCTGCGCTGCGCCGGCGCCCAGCCCGAGTACCGCGGCCAGCACCAAACAAGGTGTAATGCGGTCGAATATATTGGCCTTCATGATTTATCCTCCTAGTGTCATGCCGCCGGTCGCGGCTAATTGCCGGCGCGGACGTCTCGCATCCGCGTCCAGATCTGCAACGGTGTCATCGGCAGCGCGTCGATCGAGGTGCCGAGCGGTGCCAGCGCGTCGTTGACGGCGCAGGCGATCGCCGCCGGCGCGCCGAGATAACCGGCCTCGCCCGAACCTTTCTGGCCGAAGCTCGTGTGCGGAGAGGGCGAGCAGTGATCCACGATTGCAATCGCCGGCACCTCCATCGCGCTCGGAATCAGGTAGTCCATGAACGACTGGCTTTCGAGCTGGCCGTTGTCGCTGTAGGCGAACTTCTCGTACAGCGCCGCGCCGATGCCGTGCGCGATGCCGCCACAGGTCATGCCGTGCACGATGTCCGGGCTGATCATGACACCGCAATCGTGGCCGCAGGCATAGCGCACGAGCTTCGGCTGTCCGGTAGCCGGATCGATCTCAACCAGCACCACATGCGCCTCGAACGAGAAGCAGGGATACATCTGGATGCGCCCATCGGCTGTCGGCAGCGCGCCGCCGGTGGGCACCTCCCACACGAATTTCGCCTGCAGACCGGGTTCCAGGCCGGACGGCATCTGGTGAAACTTGCGATGCGCGATCTCGACCAGTTGATCCCAACTGAGCATTCGCTTCGCATCGCCTTTCACGCTGACGCTGCCCTCGTGGTACTCCAGATCGGCAAGGTCCTGGTTCAGCTTATGCGCGGCGATCGCGAACAGCGCCGCCTTGATCTTGCGCGCCGCGCCGGCGGCGGCGCCGCCGAGCATGATCGCCATGCGGCTGCCGACCGGACTGTTGGAAGGCAACGCGTTGAGCGAGTCGGCATGCACTACGCGGATCGTGTCCGGGGCGCGCTCGAGCACCTCGCCCAGCACCGTGGCGACCAGGGTGTCGTGGCCCTGCCCCGCGCTCGAGGTGTTCATCACGCCGGTGATGGCGCCCGACAGGTCGACCCGCACCAGGCAGGAATCCATCCAGGTAGTGGTTTCGTTCTTCGGATTGAACAGCGGCTCGAACGCGGAATTGCCGCCGGAAGGCTCGAGGCAGCTGGAAATGCCGATGCCGGCGAGGCGCCCTGCGCGCCGGGCCGCATCGCGCGCGGCGAGCAGCGCCGGATAATCCGCAGCCGCGAGCGCCTTGTCCAGCACCGTGTGGAAATCGCCGCTGTCGTAACTCGTGCCGCTCGGAATCAGGTAGGGGAACTGGTCCTTGCGGATGAAATTCTTCTGGCGCAGCGCGATGCGGTCCATGCCCAGATGGCGGGCGACGCGGTCGATGGCGGTTTCCAGCGCGTAGTTGGTCGGCGACTGGCCGAAGCCGCGCACCGCTTCCTGCGCCGTCTTGTTGGTCATCACCGAGATCGGCTCGTACTCGACGCTGTGGATCTGATACGGACCGACGATCGCGCCCACCGGTTTGCCCAGTTGCAGCGGCGAGCGCCCGGCATAGGCGCCGACGTCGTCGAGCGCGCGGATTTTGAGCGAGCGTATGGTGCCGTCGCCATCGAACGCCACTTGTACGTCGAAGATGCGGTCCGGCCCGTGCATGTCGCCGCCGCGCATGTTTTCCAGGCGGTCCTCGATCAGGCGCACCGGATACCCCAGCTTCCTCGCCAGATAGCCGACCAGCACCGTGTGCTTGAGGCCGCGCTTCACGCCGAAACTGCCGCCTACGTCGACGTCGAAATGCACGCGCACCGCATTGCCCGGCAGGCGCAACGCGCGCGCCGTCTGGTCGGGGTACTTCGGCATCTGAATGGATGCCCACACATCGAGCAGCTGCCGGCCCGGATCCCACTGCGCCGCGACGCCGAAGGTCTCGATCGGCACCGTCGCGCTGCGCCCCCAGCGCACGCGCAAGGCGAGCTTGTGTTCGGCACGGGCGAAATCGGCTTCCACCGGCCCCCAGACAAACTTGCGCCGGTACAGCACGTTGCTGCCGTGCAGGGGATGCACCAGCACAGAGCCAGGCAGGACGGCCTTCTCCGGGTCGAGCACATACTCGGCCGGCTCGTAGTCGACTTCGATTCTCTCGGCCGCGTCCTCTGCCAAGGCGCGCGTGTCGGCGACCACCGCTGCCACCCACTCCCCGGCATAGCGGACGACGCCATGCGCGAGCGGATAGCGCGTTACTTTGGGCGCGTCCACGCCGGGGAGCAGCGGCTCTACCGCCGCGCACAGCTCGGCGCCGGTGAGCACGCAATGCACGCCGGCGAGCGCGAGCGCCCTGTCCGCGCGGATCGCCTTGATGCGCGCCGCCGCGTGCGGACTGGTGACCAGCGCGACGTGCTTCATGCCCGCCAGCGCGATGTCGGCGACGAAGCGCCCGCGCCCGGTGACGAAGCGCGGATCCTCCTTGGTGCGGCGCTTCTTGCCGATGTAGCGGAAGCCCTTTTGCGCGGCCGCACTCATGGCGTAGGCGCCTCACGCTTTGCCGCCGCGAGCTTGATCGCATCGACGATCTGCTGATAGCCGGTGCAGCGGCACAGGTTGCCGCCGATCGCCTCGCGGATCTCATGTTCCGAGGGCGCTGGGTTAGTCTCGAGCAGCGCGTGCGCCGAGATCACCATCCCTGGAGTGCAAAAGCCGCATTGGGTCGCATGCGCTTCGCAAAACGCGTCCTGCAGCGCGCCCGGCGTGCCGTCGGGCTGCGCCAGACCTTCTATCGTAGTCAGCTTGCGGCCATCGGCCTGCACCGCGTACATCAGGCAGGAGCGCACCGGCTCCCCGTCGAGCAGTACCGAGCACGCGCCGCAAATGCCGTGCTCGCAGCCCGCATGCGTGCCGGTGAGCCGCAGCGTGTCGCGCAAAAAATCCACCAGGGACAGGCGCGCCGGCACCAGCGCCTCGCGCAGCGTGCCGTTCACTTCGATGGATATCGGATACAACTGCTCACTCATTTCATCGCCTCCTTGCGGCCGCCGCACGCCTCTTCTTTCGCCGCGCGCAGCACCCGCTCGACCAGAACGCGGGCCAGGTGCCGCCGGTAGTCCGCGCTCGCATGCAAGTCGGCCTCGGGATCGGTGAGGTCCGCCGCCGCCCCG
>DAIDTN010000218.1 GCA_027457185.1 Burkholderiales bacterium
GGCCATGGAGGCAATCTGCCACGAGTGGGCGGCAAAGAACAAGGTCGACATCAGTATCGACTTCATCACCTCGCAGGGCAACAAGATGGAGTTGACGATCGCCGCGGAGAAGCTCGCCAAGTCGGGGCACGACCTGGTGCAGCCGCAAGCCTGGTCACCAGCGGCCTATGCGAACGACTTCGAGCCGGTCGACGACGTCATGGCGGCGGCGATCAAGGCGAACGGCCCCGTGTATCCGCTGATCGAATACCTCGGCAAGATCAAGGGGCATTGGGTGGCCGCACCTGCGGTGACCGGCAGCCAGATCAAGCCGCCTTGCGCCCGGATCAGCCTGCTCAAGAAGTTCGCCGGCCTGGACGTGACGAAAATGTACGCGGGCCCGGGCGGCAAATCCGACAAGGCACTCCAGGACAATTGGACCTGGGACACCTTCCTCAACGTCGCCGAAAAATGCGCCAAGGGTGGTTATCCCTTTGCCCTCGGACTGAGCGCGACCACCGACTGCGTCGACTGGGTGGGGGCGTTGTTCCATGCCTACGGCGCCGAGCTGGTCAACGCCAAGGGCGACGTGACAGTCAATTCGGACCACACCAAGCAGGTGCTCGAGTATTCGCAGCGCCTGGTCAAAGTGCTGCCGAAGGACGTGATCGCCTACGACGACGCATCCAACAACAAGGCGCTGATCGCGGGGCAGACCGCACTCATCATGAATCCGCCCAGCGCGTGGTTCGTCGCCAAGCGCGACAACCCGAAGGTCGCGGAGGATTGCTGGACCTTCGCCTCGCCCAAGGGCCCGATGGGGCGCTTCGCACCCGGCCTGCCGTTTTACTGGGCGATCTGGAAGTGGTCGCCCAACAAGGCGGCGGCGAAGAGCCTGCTGGCGCATATGTTGACACGCGCGTCGGCTGAGCGCTTTGACATCGCGAGCGTAGGGTACGACCTCCCCGGATTCAAATCCATGCGCGACTTCAAGATTTGGTCCGAAGTCGAACCGCCGAAGGGCACCGTCTACAACTATCCGCCGACGCCCGACCAGATCGTTTCGGTCGCGGGTTCGCCGGCGCCGGTGCACATCGCCAACCTGATCTACACGCAGGGGCTGATGACCAAGATGATCGCCAAATGCACCTTCCAGGGCGAGTCGATCAAGGACACGATCGCATGGGCCGAGAACCAGCTCCACGCCTATACGATGATGTAAGCTGACCACACGGTTGGGGAAGCGCCGGGCGCACCGGCGCTTCCCACCGGCCCGCAGAGGCCGAAACCAGCCGTATCGAGGAGGAGTCCGATGGCTAACGGAATCGCCGCGCAACCGCCAGCAGTCGGTGCGGGCCGGCGTATGACGATGCAGAAGTTCATGCGACGCAGGTCGACGACTGCGTTCGCGCTCGCCCTGCCGCTCATCCTGCTGATTTCCGGGCTGGTGATCTATCCGGCGCTGTTCGCCGTATACCTGTCGATGCTCGACCGGACGATGGAGCATTTCACCGGACTGAGGAACATTCTGTTTCTGCTCCATTTCGACACCTTTTGGATGGTGGTCGAGCAGTCCTGCATTTTCGCCATCAGCGCGGTGTTCTTCAAGGCGCTGATCGGTTTCGTGACTTCGCACCTGGTGCACAACCTCCCGCCCAAGGGCCAGCGCAAGTGGCGCGGCATGCTGCTCGTGCCCTGGGTGATCCCGACCGCGATGAGCGCCATCGCCTGGTTCTGGCTGTTCGATCCTCAGTACAGCGCGTTCAACTGGATCCTGCACAAGTTTGGCATCGGGCCGATCCCCTGGCTAGGCGTCACTTCCTGGGCGCGCTTCTCGGTGATTCTGGTGAACGTCTGGTACGGCGCGCCGTTCTTTCTGATCATGTATTTGGCGGCGCTCAAGTCCGTGCCCGAGCAGCTTTACGAAGCGGCGGCGATCGACGGCGCCAGCTGGTGGCAGAAGGTGTGGTACGTCACCCTGCCGATGATGCGCAACATCATCGCCATCACCATGCTGTTCTCGCTCATCGTCACCTTCGCCAACTTCGACATCGTGCGCATCCTGACCGCGGGCGGCCCGGTGGATACGACGCATGTGTTCGCCACCTGGGCGTTCTCGCTGGGAATCCAGGGAAACAACATTCCGATGGGCGCGTCGGTATCGCTGTTCATGCTGCCGATCCTCGGTGTCGCCGCATTCTTCATCCTGCGCGACATCAACCGCCGCGGCAGCACGGCCTGACCATGAGCGCAGCTGCCTCTGCCATCGAAACCGGCGCGTTGGTCAAGCGCGGCAGCCTGAGGCGCAGCCGCCGCTGGGCGCTCGTCTGGTCCTACGTGTTCCTCATCATGTTCGCGGTGTTCTTCCTGATGCCGCCGGTTTACATGCTGATCATGGGACTCAAGACCAGCGCCGAGACCGCGGCAATGACCAATCCGTGGTGGGTGTACCACCCGACGCTGGACAACTTCATCGCGCTGCTCACCTCCAGGACCTACCTCACCTTTTTTCGCAATTCGGCAGTGATCTCGCTGGCGGTAGTCGTGATCAGCATGCTGATCGCGGTGCCGGCGGCGTTCTCGCTCGGACGGATGAAATTCTGGGGCTCGACCACGCTCGCGGCCGGGGTGTTCCTGACCTACCTCGTGCCGGATTCGCTGCTGTTCATCCCGCTGTTCAAGATCATGGCCTGGGTGCACGAGCACACCGGGATCACGCTGCTGAACCGCTGGTGGGCGCTGATCATCATCTACCCCACGCTCACGGTGCCGTTCTGCACCTGGATCATGATCGGCTACTTCCAGTCGATCCCGAAGGAACTCGACGAAGCGGCGCTGATCGACGGCGCCGGCTATATCCAGATGCTGACCAAGATTTTCCTGCCGGTCGCGCTGCCGGGAATCATCGCGGCGACGATCTTCGCCTTCACCGTCTCCTGGTCCGAGTTCCTTTATCCGATGGCATTTACGGTATCGGCCGACCAGCTGGTGCTGCCGGTCGGCATCGTCACCACGCTCATCAACGGCGACGTGTACAACTGGGGGCAGATCATGGGCGCCTGCCTGCTTGGCGCCGCGCCGCCGCTGATCATTTACGCCTTCCTCATGGATTACTACATCGCCGGCCTGACCGCCGGCGCAACGAAAGGATAGAGCTGCCCATGGCCCAGGTGATGCTGCGCAAGCTGGTCAAGAACTACGACGAAACGCCGGCGGTGCGCGGGATCGACCTCGACATCGCCGACAAGGAGTTCGTCGTTCTGGTGGGGCCTTCGGGATGCGGCAAGAGCACGACGCTGCGCATGATCGCGGGCCTGGAGGACATCACCGCCGGCGACGTCCTGATCGGCGGCGAAGTGGTCAACGACATGCCGCCGAAAGACCGCGACATCGCGATGGTGTTCCAGAACTACGCCCTGTACCCGCACATGTCGGTGTACGAGAACATGTCCTTCGGGCTGCGCCTGAAGAAAGTGCCGAAAGACGAGATCGCGCGGCGCGTCGAGAACGCGGCGCAAATCCTCGACATCAGCGAGCTGCTGCAGCGCAAACCGAAGCAGCTCTCCGGCGGACAGCGCCAGCGCGTGGCGATGGGGCGCGCGATCGTGCGCGACCCGAAGGTATTCCTGTTCGACGAGCCGCTGTCCAACCTCGACGCCAAGCTGCGCGTGCAGATGCGCACCGAAATCAAGAAAGTGCACCAGAAGGTGCGCACCACCACCGTCTACGTGACGCACGACCAGATCGAAGCGATGACGCTCGCCGACCGCGTGGTGGTGATGAACGGCGGCAACATCGAGCAGGTGGGGACACCGAACGACCTCTACCACACCCCGGCGACCAAATTCGTCGCCGGCTTCATCGGCTCGCCGGCGATGAACTTCGTGCCCTGCACGATCGAGGAAGCGGCCGGTGCCTTGCGCGTGCGCCTGAGCAAGGACCTCGCCTTCCCGATACCGCAGGAGCGGACGCAGCGTTACCGCGCGCTCGTCGGCCAGCCCAGTCTGCTGTTCGGCCTGCGCCCGGAACACATCACGGAACAGCGTCCGCATCTGGAGTCGAACCAGCACCCATTCGAAGTGGAGCTGGAGGTGACCGAACCGATGGGAATGGAGACGATGGTATTCTTTCTGATCGAGGGCACCGAGCTGGTCGGCCGTGTCAATCCCGACGCGGGAGCGCAAGCGGGCAAGCGCATGAAGCTGGTCGCCGACCTCGGCAAGATGCACCTGATCGACGACGCCAGCCGCCGCGTGCTCTAGAAGCTAATCGACCGACACGCCCTGTCCGGCAATCATGCGCCCGATGCGGCACGCCGCATCGAAGCCCTGCTTCCTGAATTCCGCCAGCACTGCGGCCCCGCTATCCGCCGAACAGGCCACCAGCAGGCCGCCGCTGGTCTGCGGATCGGAAATCAGCGCACGCAGCCAGGCAGGCGCGCCTTCGAACAGTCGAATCTCACTGCCATAGCCGGTCCAGTTGCGCTCGCTCGCGCCGGTCACGGTGCCCCGCGCCGCCCACTGCCGCGCCTCCTCGATGACAGGCAGATCGGCGAAACGCAATTCAGCGCCCAGCCCGGAACCGCGGCAAATTTCCAGCAGGTGCCCGGCCAGGCCGAAGCCTGTGACGTCGGTCATCGCATGCACCCCAGGCAACGCACCAAGGGCAATACCCGGCGTATTGAGCTGGGTCGTAGCCGCGATCATCTGTGCGTAGCCTTCGGCCGAAAGCGCGCCTTTTTTCAGCGCCGCCGAAAGGATGCCCACGCCCAGCGGCTTACCCAGGATCAGCACGTCGCCCTCGCGCGCGCTGTCGTTGCGCTTGACCCGGTCCGGATGCACCAGGCCTAGGCCGACCAGGCCGTAAATCGGCTCGAGCACGTCGATCGAATGCCCGCCGGCGATGGGGATGCCGGCCAGCGCGCACACCGACTCGCCGCCGGCGAGTATTTTCTGGATCACCTCGAGCGACAGCTTGCCCAGCGGCATGCCGACGATGGCCAGCGCCATGATCGGTGTGCCGCCCATGGCGTAGATGTCGGACAGCGCGTTGGTCGCCGCGATGCGCCCGAAATCGTAGGGATCGTCGACGATGGGTGTGAAAAAATCGGTGGTCGCGACCAGCGCCTGGGTATCGTTCAACCGATATACGGCCGCGTCATCGCTCGACTCGGTCCCCACCAACAGTTCCCGTGGCAGGGCGCGCATCGGTGTCGCCGCGAGCAGTTCGGTGAGCACTCCGGGCGCAATCTTGCAACCGCAGCCGCCGCCGTGGGAGAACTGGGTCAGGCGAACTGGGGCATCGGCAGGCGTATTCATGGCGACATGGCTCCGTTGGAATGCGGCGTTTGCGTGTAAACTTGCGGCTGATTCTAAAGCAGAGAAGCCGCACCCGGACTCGATGCGGCTTCTTCGGAAAACCAGTGAAATTTCCCAACGTCGTAACCGTAGCACAGCTGGCCGAGTTTGACGAGGTCATCGACGTGCGCTCGCCCGCGGAATTCGCCGAGGACCACCTGCCCGGCGCGATCAACTGCCCGGTGCTCGATGACGCCGAGCGCGCCGCGATCGGCACCCTGTACAAGCAGATCTCGCCGTTCGATGCGAAGAAGCGCGGCGCGGCGCTAGTGGCGAAAAACATCGCGCGCCATATCGAGGAACAATTCGCGGCGCACGGCAGGGCTTGGCGGCCGCTGGTGTACTGCTGGCGCGGCGGCAAGAGAAGCGGCGCCATGGCGCACATTCTGTCGGAGATCGGCTGGCACGCGGCGCAGCTCGACGGCGGCTATCGCGCTTACCGGCGCGAAATCCTGGCGCAATTGGCCGAACTGCCCAAGAGGTTCACCTACCGTGTGGTCTGCGGCGCCACCGGCAGCGCCAAGAGCCGCCTGCTGCAGGCGCTCGCTGCGGCCGGCGCCCAGGTGCTCGACCTGGAAGCGCTCGCCAGCCACCGCGGCTCGGTGCTCGGCAATCTGCCGGAAACGCCGCAACCGGCGCAGAAAATGTTCGACAGCCGGGTATGGGACGCCTTGCGCAAACTCGACCCCGATCGACCCGTATACGTGGAAGCCGAAAGCAAGAAAATCGGTCAGCTGCAGCTGCCCGATGCCCTGCTTACGCGTATGCGCGAAAGCCCTTGCGTGCTGATCGAGGCGCCACTGGCCAAGCGCGTCGCGTTTCTCATCGGCGAATACGGCCATTTCCTCGGCGATCCGCGCGACCTCAAGGCCAAGCTCGACTGCCTCGCAGGCCTGCACAGCAAAGAGACGCTGGCGCGCTGGATGATGCAGGTCGAGGAGCAGCGTTGGGACGAACTGGTCGCCGACCTGCTCGCCAACCACTATGACCCCGCCTATCGCCGCGCCACACTGAAAAACTTTGCTCACCTCGCCCAAGCGCGGGTGCTGCGACCGCCGAAGCTGGATTTTCCTGCGCTCGAGCAGTTGGCAGCGCAACTGATAGCAGAGGCACAAGCATGAATAATCCGGAGTTCAAATCCCGCCTGCTTCTGCTGTTCCCGGTATTTAAGAAACTACCCGCAGCGGCGGTGGAGGAAATCGTGCGCAGCGCTGTGGCCAGGCAGGCACCGGCAGGCAGCGTCCTGTTCGAGGCGGCCAGTCCCTGCACCGGATTCCCGATGTTGCTCGAAGGCAGCGTGCGTGTGGTGAAGGCCGCGCCCAACGGTCGCGAAGTCCAGCTCTACCGCATCACCCCGGGGGAGAGCTGCCTGCTCTCCAGCAGCTGCCTCCTCGGCGGCAGCCCTTACTCTGCCACCGGCATTGCCGAGACCGCGGTGACCCTGCTCGCTTTGCCGCCGGCGCTGTTCCACCACCTGCTGGCCGAGCACAAGCCCTTCCGCGATTATGTGTTCGGCCTGTTCTCGGAGCGCCTGGCCGACCTGATGGTCCTGGTCGAGGCGGTCACCTTTCACAAACTGGATCAGCGCCTCGCCTCGCTGCTGCTGGGCAAGGGTGAAGTCGTGCACGCCACCCATCAGGGACTGGCCGACGAACTGGGCAGCGTGCGCGAGATGGTGAGCCGCCTGCTCAGCAATTTCCAGGATCGCGGCTGGGTCGCGCTCGGGCGCGAGCAGATCCGCATCACCGACGCCGCGGCGCTGCGGCGGCTGGCCAAGCCGTGATTCGTTGTTCGTGGTTCGTGGCTCAAACAACGAACAACGAGTCACGAACAACGTACCAGGTCACAACCCGCCCAGCACCTTGATGTGCGCCACCACCCCGCGCCCTAGCGCCGACAGGTTGTAGCCGCCTTCGAGCACCGACACCATGCGCCCTTCGGCGTACTTGTCCGCCACCGCCTTGATCTCCTGCGTGACCCAGGCGTAATCGGCGTCGACCAGCCGCAGCATCGCCATGTCGTCCTCGACATGGGCATCGAAACCGGCGGAGAAAAAAATCATTTGCGGCCGAAACGCTTCCAACGCCGGGAGCCACTGCAGCGTCACCGCTTCGCGGAAAGACTGGCTGCCGGCGCCTGCCGGCAGCGGCACGTTGACCATGTTCGGCGCCGGATCCTCGGTGCCGCTGTACGGATAGAACGGATGCTGGAAAGTACTCACCATCAGCACGCGCGCATCGTCATGGAAAATGTCCTCGGTGCCATTGCCGTGATGCACGTCGAAATCGACGATGGCGACGCGCGCGAGGCCGTGCTGCTCGAGCGCGTGCATGGCCGCGATGGCGACATTGTTGAACAGGCAGAAGCCCATGGCGCGGCTGCGCATCGCATGATGTCCCGGCGGGCGCACGCTGCAAAAAGCATTGTCCGCCTCGCGCTTCAGCACCAGGTCGGTGGCGAACACCGCCGCGCCGGCGGCGTGCAGCGCGGCGTCCCAGGTATACGGATTCATCGCCGTATCCGGATCCAGATGAACGGTGCCGCTTTGCGGCGCGCTGCTGCGGATATGGCTGATGTATTCCATCGGATGCACCCGCGCCAGACTGCTTACCTTTGCCTGCGGCGCCTGATGATGCGCTAGATGCTGGCCGATGCCAGAGGCGATCAGCTGGTCTTCGATCGCACCCAGCCGCTCCGGGCACTCCGGGTGGTAGGCGCCCATGTCGTGCTTGCGGCAGTGCGGGTGGGTAATGAAGGCGGTGGCCATGAACCATGTTGCCGGGATTGGATTTAATGAATATTAGCCGAAATCCACGTAAGATGACGAATGAACCAGAGGCCGGCTGCGTTTTTCGTCCGCCAGGTTTACCCGCGGTGGCAGAAACGCAAAAGCTGGTCTGCCCCGGCATTTCCTACGGAGAACCCGATTGCTGCTACACGCTGAAACGAAATTCGCCGCACGCGACACGTCCATTCACCGCGTCATCGAACATGCGGGCAAGGTCATCCTCGGCAAGGAACGGCAGATCCGCCTGGCCGTGGCCTGCCTGCTCGCGCGCGGCCACCTGTTGATCGAGGATCTGCCCGGAGTGGGCAAAACAACGCTCGCCCACACCCTGGCCAAGCTCCTCGGCCTGGCCTTCCAGCGCATCTCGTTCACCAGCGACCTGCTCCCCGCCGACATTATCGGCGTGTCGGTATTCGACCGCGATACCGGCAGATTCAAGTTCCATCCCGGCCCGATATTCTCGCAGCTGATACTGGCCGACGAGGTCAACCGCGCTACGCCCAAGACGCAGAGTGCTCTGCTCGAGGCGATGGAAGAGCACCAGGTCACCGCCGAAGGCGAGACGCGACCGCTGCCGGAACCGTTTTTTGTCATCGCCACGCAGAACCCCTCGCACCAGGTCGGCACTTTCCCCTTGCCGGAATCGCAGCTCGACCGTTTCCTCATGCGCATCGAACTCGGCTATCCGGACCGCGACGCCGAGCGCGCCTTGTTGCAGGGCGTGGAGCGGCGCAATCTGGTGGCGACGCTGGAGCCCTGCCTCGCGCCGGGGGAACTGATCGAGATGCAGGCGAACGCGAGCCAGGTGCACGCGGCAGCGGCCCTGCTCGACTACATCCAGGCGATCGTCGAGCACACGCGGCGCGCGCCCGAGTTCACCAACGGCCTGTCGCCGCGCGCCGCGCTCGGCATGCTGCATGCGGCCAAGGCCTGGGCCATGCTCGAAGGACGCGACAAGGTGCTGCCCGAAGACGTGCAGGCGATCCTGCCCGGGGTGGCCGGCCACCGCCTCGCCCCGGCGCACGAAGGCGCGCGCAAACGCTCCTCCGAAGTCACTGCCGCGCTGATCGAGACCGTGCCGATTCCCTGACGCACATCGACAACCGAGGGCGCGCCGGCGTGATCTTCGAAAAAATCCTGAGCCGCTCACAGCTCTACCGCTCGTTCTTCGGTCCGCGAGTGCCTGAGCCGGGCCGCATTTTCCTGCGGCAAAACCGCGTCTACATCCTGCCCACCCGCCCGGCCTCGCCTTCGGCATGGCGCTCGGCGTCATGCTGATCGGCTCGATAAACTACAACCTTTCGCTGGGCTATATCCTCACCTTTCTGCTCGCGAGCACGGGGCTGGTTGCGATTTTGCACACGTTCCGCAACCTGGTGCATCTGCATATCACTCCGGGCCGGGCGCAGCCGGTGTTCGCGGGCGAAATCGCCTGGTTCGAGCTGTTCGTCGAGAACCGCTCCGGCTATGACCGCTGCGCCATCGTCCTCTGGCATCAGGGCAAGCCGACGCCGTGCGACGTTGCGTCCGCGCGCGGTGCGACGGTGAGTGTCCCGGTCGCGGCCGAACGGCGCGGCTGGCTTACGCCGGCACGCATTACCGTGGACACGCGTTTTCCCGTCGGCCTGCTGCGCGCCTGGAGCTATATCCAGCCGGACATGCGCTGCCTCGTCTATCCCAGGCCCGGCGACGCCCAGCTGCCGCTGCCCGAACCCGCCGGCGACGCCGGCGAGAAGCGCGTCGCCGCCGGCGGCAGCGACGATTTCGCCGGCCTGCGCGCGTACCAGGTCAGCGATTCGCCGCGGCATATCCACTGGAAGGCCGCCGCCCGCGGACAGGGGCTGCAAACCAAGGTATTCAGCGGCCGCGCGGCCGCCGAGTTGTGGCTCGACTGGAATGAACTGCCCATCGATCTGGACCTCGAGTCCAAGCTGTCGCGCCTGACACGCTGGGTGCTCTCGGCCGACCGGGAAGGATTGCGTTACGGCCTGCGCCTGCCTGGACTGGAGTTGGCGCCGGACGCGGGCGAGTCACACCGCCTCGCCTGCCTGCGGGAGCTCGCGCTGTATGGCCTCTAATCGGGCACCGAATGCGACCATCCAGATGCGCCATCTGTTCTGGCTGCTCGCCGGCCTGGCACTGGTGGTCGCGCCGCATATGCAGCGCCTGCCCTGGTGGCTGAACCTGATTGCACTGATGCTGTTCGCCTGGCGCATCTATCTCGCCTGGGGCGAGCGCCCGTTGCCGCAAAAATGGTTGCTTGCCCTGTTGGTTGCGGGCGGCGTGTTCGGCGTCTTTCTTACCTACCGCACCATTTTCGGCCGCGATTCCGGCGTCGCCCTGCTGGTGCTGTTCCTGTCGCTCAAGCTGTTCGAATTGCAGCGCGAGCGCGATGCCATCGTGCTGGTCCTGCTCAGCTACTTTCTCGCCCTCACCAATTTCTTCTATTCGCAGACGCTGCCCACGGCAGCACTGATGCTCGCCTCGACGCTGGTCAACACCGCGAGCCTGGTGAACTTCGCCGCACCCGGGCGCGCGCTGCGGGCCAACCTGAAAACCGCGGGCGTACTGCTGGCGCAGGCGGGACCGGTGATGCTGATCCTGTTCTTCCTGTTTCCGCGGGTGCAGGGTCCGCTATGGGGGCTGCCGCAGGATGCCTACAGCGGCGTCACCGGACTATCGAACTCGATGTCCCCCGGCGCCATCAGCCGGCTGTCGCAGGCCGACGCCATCGCGTTTCGCGTCAAATTCAGCGGGGCGCCGCCGCCCAAGCCGCAACTGTACTGGCGCGGGCCGGTATTCTGGAACTTCGATGGGCGCACCTGGCGCCCGGGCGATGTGCGCCCTTACGCCCGGATCAAGTTCGAAGCCAGCGGCAAGCCCTACGACTACGAGGTCACGCTGGAGCCGCATAACCACAATTGGCTGTTCGCACTGGAGATGGCGGCAAATATTCCGCCCAACGCGAGCGTCAGCGCCGATCACGTGCTGTTCGCGCGCACGCCGGTGCGTACCCGGATCCGCTACGCCATGCGCTCGTACACCAGTTTTGCCGAGGGCGGCGCGGACAGTCCGGCCGACCTCCGGCAGGGACTGCAATTGCCTGCGGGATTCGATCCGCGCGCGCGTCGGCTGGCGCAAGAATGGGCGGCGGACAGCGCGGACGGCGCGGCGATCGCGCGGAAAGCCCTCGACTACTTCCGCGAGCAGGGATTTGTCTACACGCTGGACCCGCCCCCGCTCGGTCGCGATTCGGTGGACGACTTCCTGTTCGGCAGCAAGCGCGGTTTTTGCGAGCACTACGCATCGAGCTTCGTGTTCCTGATGCGTGCTGCCGGAGTGCCGGCCCGCGTCGTCACCGGCTACCAGGGAGGCGAGATCAATCCGGTGGACGGGTACATGATCGTGCGCCAGTCAGACGCCCACGCCTGGGCCGAAATATGGCTCAGGGGCAGCGGCTGGGTGCGCGTCGATCCCACCGCCGCCGTCTCGCCGGCGCGGGTGGAATCCGGCGTCGCCGCAGCAGTTCCTGCCACCGACCCGCTGCCGCTGATGACGCGCACCACGCTCCACTGGCTGCTCGATCTGCGCGACAACTGGGACGCGCTCGCAAACAAATGGAACCAGCTGGTGCTGGGCTACAACCCGGAACGCCAGCGCCAATTCCTCTCCCGCATAGGCATGAGCGAGCCCAGTTGGGAGCACATGGCGCTGACGCTGTTCTGGGGTGTAAGCGGCCTGCTGGCGCTGCTCACCGCCTGGCTGTTAAGGCGCATGCGCACCTTCGATCCGGTGCAGCGCCTGTGGCTCAGATTCTGCGCCAAGCTCGCAAAAAGCGGCTGTGTACGCGCAGCCCACGAAGGCCCGGCCGATTTTGTAGCACGCACGGCCGCGCGCTATCCGGCCATGGCCGAGCGCATACGCGCCATCGGCGGGCGCTACATTGCGCTGCGTTACGGCGAATCGGCGGACGCGCGCATGCTGGCCGAGTTGCGCCTGCTGGTGCGGGAGTTCAAGGTTTGAGCGGGCCGGCGCGCCTCGCGGCCGTGGTGCTCGCATTCGCGCTGTGGTCCTGCGTTGGCGTAGCCGGCGACGCCGCCGGCGGTTACGCCAGGCGCAATGATGTGCGTCAGTTCATCGCCGAGATGGTGCAAAAGCACGGCTTTGACCGGAGCGAACTGCGCAGGCTGTTCAGCCACGCGCATTTCCAGCCCGCCGTCATCGCGGCGATCACTCCGCCGACGGAGCCGCGTGCCAAGTCCTGGCAGGCCTATCGCGCGCTGTTCCTCACGCGCGAGCGCATCGAGGCCGGCGTCGAGTTCCGCGCACAGCAGCGCGAAGCGCTCGCACGGGCCGCCGCAATCTACGGCGTGCCCGAGGAAATCATCGTCGCCATCATCGGTGTGGAATCCCTGTACGGCCGCAACACCGGCAACTATCGCGTCATCGACGCGCTCTCCACGCTCGCCTTCGACTACCCGCCGCGCGCAGGGTTCTTCCGTGCCGAGCTGGAGAACTTCCTGCTGTACGCGCGCGACGCCGGCATCGATGCGCTGGCGCTGAAAGGGTCGTATGCCGGCGCCATCGGCATTGCGCAGTTCATGCCCAGCAGCTACCGCCGCTATGCGGTAGACCTGGACGGCGACGGCAAAGACGATCTTACCAGCAGCTTCGCCGATGCCATCGGCAGCGTCGCCAATTTTCTGAACGCGCACGGCTGGGAAGCGGGCCAGCCGGTGGCCTATACTGCGCAGGTGCAAGGGGACCAGTACCGCAAGCTGATCGATGCCGGCATCAAGCCCGGTTTTCGCTACGGCGACCTGGCGAACTACGGCGTCAGCGCCGTGGGCGCTGCCGCGGCGGACGCGCCCTGCGCCTTGATCGAGCTCACCACGCCGGACGAGCCAAGCGAATACCTGGTAGGCCTCACCAACTTCTACGTGCTGACCCGCTATAACCGCTCCAGCATGTACGCCGCCGCGGTGCTGGAACTGGCGCAGGCGGTGAAATCGGCTTATCAATCCAGATGAATGCGGAATCTCTGTCGATACGCCAGGCCACGCGCGCGGACGTGCCACTGGTGCTGTCTTTCGTCAAGGAACTGGCCGAGTACGAAAGGCTTAGTCATCTGGTCGCAGCCACCGAGGAACTCATCGCCGACGAACTGTTCGGGCCGAAAAGCCAGACCGAAGTGCTGCTCGCGTATTACGGGGAGGACCCCGTTGCCTTTGCCGTGTATTTCCACAACTTCTCCACCTTTCTCGGCAAGAAGGGTTTGTATCTGGAAGACCTGTACGTCCGCCCTGCGCACCGGCGCCGCGGTTTCGGTCGCGCCCTGCTTTTGCGCGTGGCGCGAATCGCCGCCGAGCGCAATTGCGGGCGACTCGAATGGTCGGTGCTGGACTGGAACGAAGCGGCGATATTCTTCTATGAAACGCTCGGCGCCACCATCATGCACGAATGGAAACTGGTGCGGGTCACTGGCCGCGCGCTGGAGAAGCTGGCAAAGATGAAATAGCGGCTGTCCTGATGCCGGCTTTGTCCTGCAGAAGGACGTTCGTCTCGCGTAGGAGGGGCACCCCCGCCCCGACCAGCGCCACGCCCAAGCATCGATCGGCCCGGGGACGGGCCTCCTACGCCCAACGGAAGTCCTCTAGGAGGACAGCTGTGCCAAGGCACGCCTGATCTCCTCCACTGCCTCGGGCCCGAGCGCCTGCTGCGGCGCGATAGCGTCGCCTACGTCGAAGCCCTGTAGCTGCAGCGCGGTTTTGATGCACGCCGCCAGCGCATGTCTGGCGAACAC
>DAIDTN010000219.1 GCA_027457185.1 Burkholderiales bacterium
ATGGACATGTTGCAAGTCTCGGTCTGGCGCGGCGCCGCCTCGGGTGGCTATCGCACTTATGAGGTTCCGCGCCAGGAAAGCCAGAGCGTGCTCGATGTGGTGACTTATATCCAGCGCTACATCGATCCCACGCTGTCCTACCGCTTCGCCTGTCGCGTCGGCATGTGCGGCGCCTGCGCCATGACGGTGAACGGCGTCGCGCGCTGGACCTGCCGCACCCACGTGGACAAAGTGGCCAAGGGCAACGCGATCCAGATCGCGCCGCTTGCCAATCTGCCGGTGGTGAAGGATCTGGTGACCGACATGCGCGAGTTTTTCGACAAGTGGGCGCGCGCGCGCGGCCGCTTTGTTCCGAGCGCCACGCGCAAGGACCCGTTTGCGCGGGTAGCCTCCGATTCGCCAGGGCGCGTCGCGGCCAATGCCGGGATCGAATGCATAGGCTGCGGCGTGTGCTACGCCTCCTGCGATGTCGTTTCCTGGAACCCGGACTATTTGGGTCCGGCGGCGTTGAACCGAGCCTGGACCCTGGTCAACGACGGGCGTGACGGGGCGCGGGCGGAACGCCTGGCCGCGGTCGCGGGCGATGCCGGCTGCCATGCCTGCCACACGCACCTCTCTTGCAGCGAGCGCTGCCCCAAAGACATCGCGCCCACTGCGTCCATCGCCGGGCTCAAGCGCGCGGTGGCGATCGCCGCGCTGAAGGGAGAGCTATGAGCAGCGCCGGGCAAAGCTACGCCGCCGGGCCTGCGGTCGCGCCAGTGGCTCCACCCGCGGCGAGTCCAAAATTCGAGACCTGGCTGTGGATTGCGCAGCGCGCCAGCGCCGCGCTGCTCGCGCTGTGCGTGCTGGTGCATCTGTTCACCATCATTTACGCGGTGCGCCACGGCTTGTCCGGCGCTGCCATATTGGGACGCACGCGTGGCAACCACGCCTGGCTCGCGTTCTACGCGCTGTATGTGCTCGCCATCGCCGTGCACGCGCCCATCGGCCTGCGCGCCCTGTGCCAGGAGTGGCTGGGCTGGCGCAGTGCATCGCTCAATTGGTTCATGGCCGCGGTTGCGCTCGCGCTGTTTGTCTTCGGCCTGCGCGCGGGCTGGGCGGTATTCGCATGAGCCTAGGAGCAGGGGCCCCGCGCAGCGGGGATGCGACCAGGGCGAAGGCGAACGGCCGCCGACGGCCCGGTGCTGGAATGTATGCGGCGGCAATGGAGGCGGCTGTAGGATGAGCATGAAAAACGATTACCGCTCGAGAAATCATCCCGCCTGGTGGGCATTCCTGGTGCACCGGCTGTCGGGTCTGGCGCTGTCCTTGTTCCTGCCGTTTCATTTCTGGGCCCTGGGCCAGGCACTGCAAGGCGAGGCGCGGCTGGACACGCTGCTGCGCTGGACCGAGCTGCCGCTGTTGAAATTCGCCGAAACCGGATTGGTGCTGCTGCTCGCCGCGCACCTCGCCGGTGGATTGCGCCTGCTCGCGCTGGAATTCCTGCCCTGGCGCGGCTGGCAGAAGACCTTGCTCGCCTGGGCCGCGGGGGCGGCGCTTGCCGCCGGTCTGGCTTTCGCGCTCGCGCTCTAGCGGATGGCGATGGCGCGGCCGTGGAAGCAAGAATTGATGCAGAAGCGTGCGGTGGACTAATAATTCTTAAATTTCGATAACGGAGGAAACCAAATTGAAACTGTTAAAATTAAAAGTGTTTGCATTCCTGCTGGCGCTGGTGTGTAGCGCTGCGTTCGCTCAAAGCTATCCCAATAAAGCGGTCAAGATCATCGTGCCGTTCCCGCCGGGGGGCGCGACCGACATCGTCACGCGCATCGTGGCGCAGAAGCTGTCCGAGGCCTGGGGCCAGGCGGTGGTCGTCGAGAACCGCGCCGGTGCCGGCGGCAACATCGGCGCCAACGTGGTGGCCAAAGCCGCGCCTGACGGCTATACGCTGCTCATGACCTCGGGCTCCATCGTCACCGCCAACCAGTACATCTACAAGAAAATGCCGTTCGACCCGGCCAAGGATCTGGTGCCGATCACCAACGTGGCGAGCGGGCCGCAGGTCATCGTGGTGAACCCCAGTTTTCCCGCCAAGACGCTGAAGCAGTTGATCGACATGGCCCGCGCCAAGCCGGGCGTGCTCAACTACGGCCATGCCGGCATCGGCAGCCAGGGCCATCTGGCCGCGGAAAACTTTCTCTACGCGGCGAAGATCGAAATGACCAGCATTCCATACAAGGGAGAGGCTCCGGCCATGACCGATCTGGTGGCCAATCAGGTCAACATGGTGGCGGCCAACATCGCCGCGGCGATCGGCTTTGTCAACCACGGCACGCTGCGCGCGCTCGCCGTCACCGGCAAGCAGCGCTCGCCGCAATTGCCCAATGTTCCGACGGTGGCGGAAACGATACCCGGCTTCGACAACGCCGGATGGTTCGGGCTGATGGCGCCCGCCGGCACGCCGAAGGCAGTAATCGACAAGGTCTATCGCGATACCGCGAAAATTCTCGACTCGTCTGAATTGCGCGCCCGGTTCTACGTGCTGGGCATGGCGCCGGTCGGGAACTCGCCTGCGGACTTCGCCAAGGCCATCCGCGAAGAGTCCGCCCGCTGGGCCAAGGTGGTGCGCGAGCGCAAGATCGTGGTGAAATAAAAATATCCGCATGAACGTCGATCTGAAACAAGTGGAGGAAGCGTCCAAGGAGCTTTACATCCGCGCGCTCAAAATCCTGCCGCCCGACATCAAATCGGGCATCGCCGCGCTGGCGCAAGCGGAGACCGACGCCACCGCCAGGACCATACTCGGCACCATGATGCGCAACATCAGCGTTGCCGAGGACACCGCCAACCTGCTGTGCCAGGACACCGGCATCCCGATCTACAACGTGCTCATCGGCCGCGGCGTGAGCGTGGACGGCCATGCGCTGAAGCAGGCGATACGCGCGGGCTGCGCGCGCGCGACGCGCGAGCACCCGCTGCGCTCCTCGGTGGTGCATCCGCTGACGCGCGCGAACGAGCACACGTCCTGCGGCCGCGGCGTGCCCGTGATCAACATCGATTTTTCCGACCTGAACGAGACGCTCGCGATCGAGATGATCCCCAAGGGCTCGGGCTCGGAAAACAGTTCCTGGCTGAAAATGGCGATCCCGGCCGAGGGCGTGGATGCGGTCAAGACCTTCGTCGTCGATTGCGGGCTGGAATCCGGCGGCAAGAGCTGTCCGCCCACCATCGTCGGCGTCGGCGTCGGCGGCACCGCCGACCTGTGCGTGCACCTGGCCAAACTGGCGGCGACGCGGCCGCTGGGCTCGCATTGCGGAGACCCCGAAGGCGCGCAACTGGAGCAGGCCTTGTCCGCGGCGGTGAACCGGCTCGGCGTCGGTCCGCAGGGCCTGGGCGGGGATGCGACCGCATTTGCCGTGCACGTGGAAACTGCCGCCACGCATATCACCATGAATCCCGTGGCGGTGAACATGCAGTGCCATTCGGCGCGGCGCGCGCGCGCCACGTTCACGCCGCGCGGCGTCGAGTATGGGTTCTAGCGACTGATCAAGAGGCAATCACATGGCACATTACGAGTTCAACACCCCGGTCGGCGAGGCCGCGATCCGCGCCCTGCGCGTCAACGACACGGTCACGCTCAAGGGCACGCTCTACGGCATACGCGATGCGACGCAGATTCACATGTTCGACCGCGGGCGCAAGACCCGCTTCGACCTGGCCGGTCACGCCGTGATCCACACTGCGCCCAATGTGAAAAAAGTGGCGCCCTCGCCCGAGCATCCGGCCGGCTATGCGCCGGTGTGCATAGGCACCACCACCAGCGCGCGCATGGAGCGCTTCACCCGGCCGCTGATGAGCGAGTACGGCGTGCGCATGATCATCGGCAAGGGCGGCATGCTCGCCGATTCGCTCGCGGCTTTCGCCGAGCTGGGCGGCGTCTACCTCGCCATCGTCGGCGGCGCGGCGGCGCTGG
>DAIDTN010000220.1 GCA_027457185.1 Burkholderiales bacterium
GCCATCAGATCCGCGGTACTGCCGCTCCAGACCACGCGACCTCTCTCCAGCACGTAGTGCCGGTCCGCTATGCGCGCGAGCGCCTTGATGTCCTTGTCGATCACCAGGATCGACAGCCCTTCGCCCTTTAGGCGCTCCAGCGAACGAAAGATATCGGCGCGGATCAGCGGCGCAAGCCCTTCGGTCGCCTCATCCAGGATCAGCAGCTTCGGATTGGTCATAAGCGCACGGCCGATCGCGAGCATCTGCTGCTCGCCGCCGGAGAGTTGGTTGCCGTAGTTGCGCCGCCGCGCCGCGAGGGCGGGAAATAGATCGAACACTCGGTTCAGCGTCCACGGCTTCGCCGCGCCGCGGCGGTTCGCGGCCGTGGCGACGAGATTCTCGTGCACAGTGAGATTGGGGAAGATCTGGCGACCTTCGGGTACCAGACCGAGGCCGGCCTGCGCCTCCCGGAACGATGGTAGGCCGTGCAACGGTTTGCCCTCAAACACGATGGTTCCGGTGCGCGAGCGCACCACGCCCATGACCGAGAGCACGGTCGTGGTCTTGCCCATGCCATTGCGACCCAGCAGCGTAACCACCTGTCCGGCTTCGATGGCGAAGGATATGCCGAACAGAACCTGTGAAACGCCGTAGGCCGTTTCGAGGCTATCGACGCTCAGCATGTGCCCAAGCTAATTGGACGTCATCGCCCAGATAGGCTCGCCGCACGTCGGCGTTGGCGCGGATTTCCTGCGGGGTGCCGGTGGCGATGATGCGTCCGTAGACCAGCACCGAGATGCGGTCGGCGAGCGAGAACACGGCGTCCATATCGTGCTCAACGAGGATAATCGACTGGCGCCCCTTCAGTCTTGAAAGGAATTCCACCATGCGCTGCGACTCGTCGCTGCCCATGCCAGCGACCGGTTCGTCAAGCAGCAGCAGCCGCGGGCCAGTGGCGAGCGCCATTGCCACTTCAAGCTGGCGTTGCTCGCCATGCGCGAGGTTGGCGGCCAGCACGCCGGCGCGCGCACCCAGTCCGACTTCCTCCAGTACGCGCCGGGCGGGATCGCGCAGCACGTCCTCCTCCCGCGCCCTGCGCCAGAATCGAAAGCTGTGCCCGGCGCGCGCCTGCACGGCGAGCGCGACGTTGTCGAGTGCGGTGAATTCGCGGTAGATGCTGGTGATCTGGAAAGAGCGCGCGAATCCCCTGCGCGCTCGCGCAGGCGCCCGCAGCGATGTCACGTCCTCGCCGGCAAATCGGATTGTGCCTGCGTCCGGATGCAGGTCGCCAGAAAGTTGCCCGATGAAAGTGGTCTTGCCCGCGCCGTTCGGCCCGATCACCGCATGCGTCTCGCCCTCCAGCAGATCGAAGTCGATGTTGTCGCTGGCGCGCAGTGCGCCAAAGGACTTGCACAGTCCGCGTGCCAGCAGGAGCGCCTCAGCCACCGCGCCCTCCGGGCAGCAGGCCGGCCAGGCCGCGCTTGGCGAACAGAACTGCGAGCACGAGGAGCGGGCCGAGGATGATCTGCCAGTGCTCGGTCCACCCCGAGAGCACGTCCTCGAGGACGAGGAGTGTGAAGGCGCCCAGTACCGGTCCCGCGGTAGTGCCAACCCCGCCGAGGATCACCATGAACAGGATTTCTCCCGAGCGCGTCCACTGCATGAAGTCGGGCGTAAGATAGGCGGTGTGGTTGACCAGCAGCGCGCCTGCGAGCCCGCAGATCCCGCCCGAGATGACGAACGCGGCGAGCTTGTAGGGATAGGGGGAGAAGCCGATGGCGCGGCTGCGCGCCTCGTTCGACTTCGCGGCCCGGATCGCCATGCCGAAGCGCGACTCGACCAGGCGTTGCACGAGCAGCACGACCGCCGCGAGGATCGTGAGCACCAGGTAGTAGAACTCGGTGCCGTTGTTGAGATTGATCAGGCCGAAGAACTGGCTGCGTTCCGGCAGCCGCATGCCGTTGTCGCCGCCGAACACGTCCAGCGATATGCCCAGGTAGTACAGCATCTGGGTGAACGCGAGCGTGATCATGATGAAATAGATGCCGCTGGTGCGGATCGATACCGCCCCGATCGCGAGCGCGACCAGCATCGAACCGCCGATCGCGACCGCCCACTGCAGCAGGCCGTCGTGGATCCCGTAATAGGCTAGCACGGTGACGGCGTAGGCGCCAACGCCGAGGTAGGCGGCGTGGCCGAACGACACCATGCCGCCGTAGCCCAGGATCAGGTCGAGACTGACCGCGGCGATGCCGAAGATCATCACGCGGCGCAGCAGGTCAACGTAAAACAGCTGATGCAGCAGCGCCGCGGCGGGCGGCACGAGGACCAGCAGGGCCAGCATCGCGAGCAGCACGAGCTTGCGCGCGCGCGAACGCATATCAGTGGCCGCGCGCCGGGAACAGCCCTTCCGGGCGCAGCGCGAGGATGAGGGCCATGAGGAGGTAGATGAGTATCGAGGCGAGTGCGGGACCGGCGGCCTGGGCGGCGGTGGGCGAGATCAGCGTGGCGAGCGCGGGCTTGAGGAAGGCACGCCCGAGCGTGTCCACTGCGCCGACGATGATCGCGCCCGCGAATGCGCCGCGGATCGATCCGATGCCGCCGATCACGATCACCACGAACACCTGGATCAGGATCTGCTCGCCCATTCCCGGCTGCACCGCGTAGATCGGCGCGGCCATCGCCCCCGCGAGTCCGGCGAGCGCCGCACCGAACCCGAATAGCAGCGTGTACAGCAGACGGATATTGACACCGAGCGCGGCGACCATCATCCGGTTGGACGCACCGGCGCGCACCAGCATGCCGATCCTGGTGCGCGCGACCACGTACCAGAGCAGCAGCGCCACCGCGAAGCCGAGCATGACGATGAGCAGCCGGTACAGCGGATAGCTGAAGCCGCCGCCGAAATCGAGCGAACCCGAAAGCCACTGCGGCAGATCGGTAAACAGGCCGACCCGGCCCCAGATGATTGCGATCAGCTCGTTGAAGAACAGGATCAGGCCGAAAGTCGCGAGCACCTGATCGAGGTGGTCGCGCTCGTACAGAGTTCGCAACGCCACGACCTCGACGATCACGCCGACGATCAGCGTCGCCGGCAGCGCGAGCAGGCTGCCGAGCACGAACGATCCGGTCCAGCGATAAAAGGTGGTCGCGAGGTAGGCGCCCACCATGTAGAGTGAGCCGTGGGCGAGGTTGACCAGATTCATGATGCCGAACACGAGCGTCAGCCCGGCGGCCATGAGGAACAGCATCACGCCGAGCTGCAGGCCGTTGAGGATCTGTTCGAGGACGAGCTGCAGGTTCACCGCACGTGGCGCTCGGCAAGAAAAGAGGACGCGGCCGCGCCGCGCCCCCGTGGCGGACAAAGCCGGGACATCCTCACTTCATCTTGCACTCTTTGTAGTACGCGTCCTTGTGGTCTTTGAACACGGTCTTTTGGATACGCATCACCACTTCGCCCTTATCGTCTTTCACCGCGCGCAGCAGGTAGAAGTTCTCGATCGGAAAGTGGTTGACGTTATAGGTGTAATGGCCGCGCGTCGAGGCGTAATCGGCCCTTTCCATGGCCGCGATCATGCCCTTCTTGTTCGCGAGATCACCCTTCACCGCGCGCACCGCCGAATCGATCAGCATGATCCCGTCGTAGCTTTGCGCCGCATAGTACGACGGCATGTAGCCAAACTTCTTGCGGAAATCGGATACGAATTTCTCGTTCGCGGCATTTTTCAGGTCCGGGCTCCAGTAGCGTGTTTCCCACTGCCCTACTGCGTCGTTCTTCAGCACCGGGATGGTCGTTTCGTCCACCGTGAACGCCGAGTACAGGGGTATCTTGTCGCGCAGGCCCGCTTGCACGTACTGCTTGACGAACTGGATGCCCATACCGCCGGGATAGAACACGAACACCGCCTTCGGTTTCTTCGCGCGCAACTGGCTGATCTCGGCCTGGTAATCCTGCTGTCCCATCTTGGTATACACCTCGTCGACGATGCGACCCTTGTAGTAACGCTTGAAACCCGCGAGCATGTCCTTGCCGGCGGCGTAGTTCGGCGCCATCAGGTACACGTCGTTAACGCCTTCGTCCTGCAGGTGCTTGCCCATCGCCTCGGGGGTCTCGTCGTTCTGCCACGAGGTGGTGAAAAACATCGGGTTGCACTGACTCCCCGCAAGCTCGTGCGGCCCGGCGTTGGTGCCGATCATGAACACACCCTGCTCGGTGACGCTCGGCTCCACGGCGAGCATCACATTCGACCAGATGATTCCCGACACGAACTGAACCTTGTCGTCCTTGACCATTTTGTCGGCGACCTGCAGGCCGACGTCCGGCTTGAACTGGTCGTCACCAAAGATGACTTTGGTGTCCAGTCCGCCGACTTTTTGGTGCAGGTGATCGAGCGCCAGCTCGACCGCGTCCTTCATGTGCTTACCGATGATGCCCGCCGGACCGGAGAGCGTAGTGATGAAGCCGATCTTGAGTTTCTGCTGGGCGATTGCGGGCGTACATGCAAAGAGCGCGGCAATCGCGCCAGCGACGAGAACCTGTGTGAAATTGCGAAACATGGCCTTCTCCTCTCTACTGTTTGTTTAACTATAAATTAATTGATTTTTGTTTTCCCATAAAGTCACTCTATCATAAGACAATTCCGGGTGTCCATCTAGACTGACTGACGCGACCCTTTGCCGGCGCTCCGCGCAACGCGACGCAATTCATTGTGCGTGGCGTCGGCACCCTTAAACGGGCACTGCCTTCCGCTACCAGTACCGCGCATTCGACGGCTCGGCGTCCTCGGAGTGGACAACGCTTCGCGTCCGCTTGCGCCCCCCAGACGTCCGCGGGCGCTCCGATCGCGTCACGTACCTGACCAAAGCTTCCCTAAAAACGCACATAATCGAAATCCAGCGCGGGCATGTCGTTGATGCCGCGCGTGGGCGGCGCGAGCCATCCGGCAAGCAGGCCGCGCGCGCGCACCGGCTGCTGGACTGCACGAAGATAGGCGCGCTCGGCCCCCGTGGGCAACCATTCGCCGCGGCGTGCCTCGAAAACCGCCTCGTCCACGGGGTCGCCGGCCGGCGAGAAACGCTGGTCGGCGTAAGCGCCAAAGCGGCGGTTAAAACGCTGGCTCGGCAGCCGCAATTCGAACCCAATGCCCGCCTGTGACAGCAGCTTGTTCCAACGGCTCATGAGCTGAGTGACTTCGTGCAGGTACGCCTGGCGCATGACTCCGTTCAGCGCATCCTTCACCGGGACCTCCACGACCTCGAATTCGCCGCTGCGACCGGGGACCCGCCGCTCGATGCTCACGGTGCCCTCCAGTCGCACGTGCTCATCACAGTTCGATTCGTTCACCCGACCCTTGATGCCCGCGCAGAATGCGTCGGCGGCACGCACTGACTCGTCGCTACCGAACAAATCGTAGATACGTGGGGCCCAGAAATTGAAATACCGCTGCACGGTGGACAAGTTGATGCCGCCATGTGGCGCGACGTCGTCGGTTTCGTGCTCGCGCATGAGATCAATGGTCCTCTGAATAACGCGCCGCAGTCCGTCGTGGCCGATGAACATGTGGTGCGCTTCCTCGTAGAGCATGAACCGGGTGCTGCGCGCGAGCGGTTCGAATGCCGAATCTGACACCGAAAGCAACTGGTACTTGCCATCCCGATCGGCCAGAAAACACCACATGAAGTACGACAGCCAGTCCTGCAGCGGGTTGTTGAAGGCGTCAAGGATGCGCGGATTGCCTACCGAGCCCGAACGGCGCGCGAGCAAACCCTGCGCGTCTTCGTGTCTGTCGGCGCCGAAATGTTCGAAGAGCAGATGCACCACGGCCCATAGGTGGCGGCCCTCCTCGACCGAAAACTGCAGCAAGTTCCTCAGGTCGTAAAGGGATGGAGCGGTGAGTGCGAGCTGCCGACTTTGTTCGACCGAACCGGGCTCGGTATCACCCTGCGTGACCAGCAGCTTGCGAATGTAGTCGCGATGCTCCTGCGGCAACGTCTGCCACACAGGCTGGCCGGCGATGGCGCCAAACAGCGCAACGCGGCCGGGTTTTGCCGGTGCCTGGAACACGCCCCACCGGTACTGCGAAAGCGGCACGAACGCGTACTGGGCCCAGCCGCCTGGGTCAACGCCGACCGGCGTGCGCAGGTAGATTTCGTTGTCCCGAATGCCGGCCGGCCCGCAGTCGAACCACCATTTGCGAAACTCGACGTCAAACCACTCGAGGGATTTTCTCAGCCCGGGCTTTTCCCGCAGCCCGACGTTATTTGGAACCGAACACGCGAGATCGACCGTTGCCATTGCGAGAGACCGTGTCGACGGGCCGGTTCAGTGGACCGGGCGGATGGAGACCGAAGTGTTGCCACTCGCGGAAGACTGGCCGTAGGGACCGTGCTGCAAGCCCGTGTAGCGCTCCTTCGTCTCGTCCATGGTACCCAGCACCACGGCATGGACACGGCCACCGACTTCCGTGACCACTTGTTTCCCCCAAACGGGCAGCCACTGCTTGGCCTCCTTGATGCGGCCAGCGACAAGCAGTTCGATGTACTCACGGTCGAGTTCGATGAAATCCTTGGGCGGCCATTTCTCCTGGCCACGCTCGATCTTGTGCGCAAAGCTGGTACTGCCCACCACAGCGATCCGCCTTCCGGTCCTCTCTGCGACGCGTCGTATCGCGGCGCCAACCTGGAGACATTCGTCGAGGGGCGCCAGGATGCAGGTGCCAACGGATACGAGCGGCAGCGTCATATCGGGGTCCATGTACTGCATCGGCACCACCGTACCGTAGTCAAGCGAGTAATGCGGGGAGTCGTTGTATCCGGCCATTGCTCCGAACGCAGCAATTTCATCGACGATCGCCCGGCCCAGGACCGGATCACCTTTCCATTTGTACGGGATGCCCGGGATCAGGTCCGGGGCCTCGTCGGCGACGCACACACCCTGGTGCACGGCGTGGCAGGCAGCGTACCAGGGGAACGTCGTCACCCAGTGAGCGGAGATGACCACCACGGCATCGGGCCGAGCAGCGCGGACTTCCTCACCGAGCAGCCGGATGCCTTGGATCAGGCCGCGCGTAAAATCGGGAGCCCTCGCCTCAATGCCGATTCGTGGCGAATGGGTGGTAATGATTGAACGGATTACGCCTCCAGCCATGCTGTCCTCCACAGGGTCCTAATCGAAGCTCGCGATGCAGTCGATCTCGACGTTCACGCCCTTGCGGTGAGGCGTGCCGCCGATGCAGGTGCGCGTTACTTTCTCACCAGCCAAAAACACGCGGAAGGTTTCGTTGAATGCGGGAAAGTCTTCGGTGTTGCGCAGGACAACGCGCATGTTGACCACGTTCGCCATGGTCAGGCCCGACACGGAGAGGATGTTGGTCAGATTGGCCAGGGTCTGACGCGTTTGCTCGCGGATGTCGGCGGATACCACCTCGCGCGTTTTCGGATCGAGCGGACCCTGACCGGAGACGAACAGCAGATTGCCAGCGCGGATTGCCTGCGCCAGCGGCGAGAGCATGCCCTTGTCGGTGAACCCCGTGGTCGGTGCGTCGGACGAGGTGACGATTTGCTTTGGCATGCATATTCCTGTAGCCAATGAATAATGGGCTTACTCGAACGCATTGCAGTAGTTGGTCGATAAAACTATATACCGCCGCAGCGGAGAGTGTCAACGAAACTTGGACCGAGTTGACTGCTTCGGCAAACTCGCCCTGCATTGGGCCCAGCTTCAGCACTCCTGCCTCAGCCAAACCGGCTGATGTGCGCATAGAAACACTCGATGCACGGCCGGTCCGGATAATGGATATTATGCGCGCCACGGGTTCTTAGAAGCCCGCCGACCATACGGGAAAGAGGGAGGAGCCATGGATCAAACACGCAGGAACCTGCTTTGGGCGGGCGGCGGCGCGAGCGCGTGAAGGCGGGCCGCTGGTGCGGCGATTTGCACTGTAAATAACAACTGAAAAATAGAACCTTGGCTCATGAGATGGATGAGGAGAAGAAGATGCATGTATACCGCAATGCCCGAATTATCCTATGCGCATTCGGCTCGCTAGGCATGCGGCCGGTTTCTGCCGGCTGGGAACGTAACTTGGGCATCAAAACCGCTAAGACGCGCCTGAAAAGGGCAAGATCGTGGGGTCGAACAT
>DAIDTN010000221.1 GCA_027457185.1 Burkholderiales bacterium
GATTTGTTTTCCCATGCTGCACCTTCGGCATGAAGGTCACGCTCAAGCTCTACGCCACGCTTTCGGATCACTTGCCGGACACCGCGCGCAAAACCAACGCAGTCGAACTGAATATCGACCCCGGCACCACCCCGTCCAGGATCATCGAGAGCCAGAACCTGCCGCTCAAGCTGTGTCATCTGGTGCTGATCGACGGTGTGTTCATCCCCCCCGCCGAGCGGGCCCGGCGGACGCTCAAGGAAGGCGAGACCCTGGCGATCTGGCCGCCGATCGCAGGCGGCTAGATCATCGCAAGCTGGCGATGAAGCTGCCGCCGCGCTTCGAGATGACCATCACGCGGGCGGATTTCCGACGCCTCTTGCCCGCTGCGGTCAACCATGTTCCCTACGCAGAGGTAGACGGAGCCTTCGTGCACCGCGACGGCGAACGCGGCTGGCGCATAGGCTTCGAGCAGTTGCCGCAGTTGCGCCTGGGTTTGATCCGCCTCGAGCGCCATCAAATTGACTTCAGCTTCACCGGCTACCCGGCCAGGGAAATCGAGGACTTCATGGCGCGATTTGAAATGTATTTTCGCCGCGGCGGCGGCTGAATACGGTTCGATCCGATGCCCAAGGGAAACAATGCTATATTTTTGAATGACCAATGCGAAAGTCAGCTGGCTGCCCTTCTACTACGGCTGCGTCATCGCTGCCACCGGCTCGCTGTGCGTCGTCGCCTGCCTCGGTTTCGGCCGTTTTGCGCTCGGCATGCTGCTGCCGTCGATGGCCGCCACGCTCAAGCTCAGTTACGCGCAGATGGGTTTCATCAGCACCGGCAATTTCATCGGCTATCTGGTTTCCGTTTTTTTCGGCGGCATGATCGTCGCACGCATCGGACAGCGCAGTTTCATTTTCCTTTCCTTGCTGGTGGTGGGGCTGACCATGGCCTTGTTGAGCAAGTCACAGGCTTTTGCGGGTCTGCTGGCGCTCTATGTGCTCACCGGCATGGGAAGCGGAGGGGCCTATGTGTCGACGATGAGCCTGGCATCGGCCTGGTTTGCGAGGAAGAATCGCGGCAAAGCGGCGGGGTTCATGGCCATAGGCAGCGGCGCCGCCATTATTTTCGCCGGCTTTTTCATTCCGTTCGTCAACCGCGCGAACGGCGCGGAGGGCTGGCGCATCAGCTGGCTTGCGCTCGGCGCTATCGTGGTCGTGATCGCGTTCCTGTGCCTCATACTCCTGCGGAACAAGCCTTCCGACCTGGGGCTCGCCTTCCCCGTGGACGAGGACCATGGCGGTGCCGCGGACGCGCGCACGGCACCCCATCGAAAATTCGATATTTACCGCAGCCGCGCCATTTATCATTTGGGGGCGATCTATTTCCTGTTCGGCTTTACGTATGTCATCTACGCCACGTTCATCGTCACCACGCTGGTGAAGGAACGAGGCATGTCGGAAGCGCTGGCCGGCAATTTCTGGTCCGTGGTCGGCTTTCTCAGCCTGTTTTCGGGACCGGTGTTCGGTTCCATATCCGACAAACTGGGCAGGAAGGCCGGCATGGTCATTGTATTCTCGGTGCAGTTCCTGGCTTATCTGCTGGTCGCCTCCGGCTTGCCGGGAATCTTTCTTTACCTTTCCATATTTTGTTACGGGCTGGTTGCCTGGAGCATTCCGGCGATCATGGCAGCCGCCGTGGGCGATTACGCCGGGCCCGAGAATGCGGCCAGGGCGCTTGGCTTCATCACCCTGATTTTCGGCCTGGGCCAGATAAGCGGACCCGCCATTGCCGGCGTATTGGCCCAGCACTCCGGCAGTTTCTCCTCCAGTTTCTACATGGCTGCCGCACTGGCTGGAGCAGCCATCCTGCTCGCGTCCGCGCTGAAGACACCGCGTCATTGACCTTCGGCTCACAGCCCGATCCCCCTGCCCATTTCCTCCCCCGAGTCACCCACATGAACCTAGAACTCACGCTCCACGAAACCCGCGTAATCGGCTGCCTGATCGAAAAGGAAATCACCACCCCGGAGCAGTATCCCCTGTCGCTGAACGCCCTTACCAACGCCTGCAACCAGAAGAGCAACCGCAACCCGGTGCTGGATCTGGACGAGGCCACGGTGCAGCAGCTCGTCGATCAGCTGGCCAAGAAACGCCTGGTCAGCGAGCAAAGCGGCTATGGCAACCGCGTGCCCAAGTTCCAGCATCTGTTCTGCAACACCAACTTCGGCACCCTAAAGTTCTCGCCGCAGGAGCTCGCGATCGTGTGCGAACTGTTCCTGCGCGGCCCGCAGACCCCCGGAGAGCTGCGCAGCCGCGCCAGCCGGCTGTGCCGGTTTAGCGATGTGACGGAAGTCGAAGCGGTCCTCGACCGCCTCGGCTCGCGCGAGGACGGCCCATTCGTGCTACGCCTCGCGCGCGAACCGGGCAAGCGCGAATCGCGCTACGCCCATTTGTTCAGCGGCGAGCCTGCGGGCGACGCTGAGGGCAAGAATCGACCGGGTGCAAGCACAGCTGCACCGGCCGCGAACGCCGGAGACGGACGCCTGGAACAGTTGGAGCGGCGGGTGGCGGAACTCGAAACCGAGGTGGCGAAACTAAGGCAGCGCCTCAAATGCCCTGCCGACAGTTGACGGGCTGACAATCCCCCCGGCGGAGTCACCACCAACCGCGCAGCTGGCTGTCCAGAGGCTGAATCGCATCGGGGCAAGCACCCGGGTCTTGCATCCCCTCGGCGCTTTCCTGTTTCAACGCATGCTGCAAGGCCGCCTCGAGGAGCGCTCTTCCGTTGCCCCTGAACGCGCGGAAAGCTAGGCCGATCTTGAACGCATCGAGCTTGGACGAGTGAATGGCGTAGGTCATTTCGGCGGTGGCCGTGACAACCTTGCGCGGGGCCCCGGGATGCGCGGGCGGCAGAGCCAGAACGACCGTGACTTCGCCTTCCTGAAACACGTTGTAGTCGACGATCAGCGACAGCCCCGACATGCTTATGTCGTTGGTTTTCCCATGGAACATGGGTTTGGCCGGCCGACCTTCGATCTGAGGGTAGAGCACTACCAGCCTGAGTCGCACACAAGATCGCGGACACTCCCGCCGGTCTGCGTTTTTCCACTGGCTCATTTTCATCATTTTCGCTTCGATCCCCGCGCCGGCGGTACTGGCCATGTCGTTTCGACCGCGGAGGCAACCGGTCGGGTCCGTCCGCAGACGCCCAAGCGGCGAAGGAACAGAACCGGAAGGCTGCACATAAGCCGATTATTGGCTACGCGTGCATTCCAGGCCGTGAACTATTACCCAGCCTGATGAAGAAACGGGGCGGGCAAAGGATCCGGACTGATCAGCCTAGCGCCGGGTAATCGGTGTATCCCTTCGGTCCGGGCGTATAGAACGTACCGAAGTCGGGCGCATTCACCGCCGCGCCGGCCTGCCATCGGGCAACCAGATCCGGATTGGCGAGGAACGGACGCCCCACGGCGATCAGGTCGCATTTGCGCGCGGCCAGATCGCTTTCGGCCCGGGCGGCATCGTAACCGCCGGAAAGGATCAACGCGCCCTTGAACACGCTGCGGAACATGGCTTTGACCGAGTCGGGCACCGGCGGCGCGCCCATCGGCGCATGGTCGACGAGATGGATGTAGGCGAGGCCGCGCGCATCGAGCTCGCGCGCGAGATAGCGGTATTCAGCCTCCATCGCCGGGTACGCGGGCATGTCGTTGAACACGCCGAACGGCGACAGGCGGATGCCGACTTTCTCCTTGCCGATGGCTTTGATCACCGCATCGGCGACCTCGAGCACAAAGCGCGCGCGGTTCTCGATCGGGCCGCCGTAAGCATCCTGGCGCAGATTCGAGTTCGGACGAATGAACTGTTCGAGCAGGTAACCGTTCGCACCGTGCAACTCGATGCCATCGCATCCGGCCGCCACCGCGTTGTTCGCGGCCTGCGCGTATTCCTCGATCGTGGCCTTGATGTCGGCCGCGGTCATCGCCTGCGGCATCGCATTCGGCTTCATCCCTTCGGCATCGGTATACATTTCGCCGGCGGCCGCTACCGCCGAAGGCCCGAGCACGCGCGCGCCCGCGGGCAGGTTGAGCGGATGGGCAATGCGTCCGCAGTGCATGAGTTGCATGAACATCTTCGCGCCCTGCGCATGGACCGCTCCGGCAACGCGTTTCCACCCCGCACGCTGCGCGGCGGAAAACGCCCCGGGTATGCGCGGGTAGCCCAGCCCGTTGGGCGAGGGCGACGTGCCTTCGGTGATGATGAGTCCTGCCGAAGCCCGCTGCGCATAGTACTGCGCCACGAGCTCGTTCGGAACATTGCCGGTGGCACGATTGCGCGTCATCGGCGCCATCACCAGGCGATTCTGCAGCGCGAGCGGTCCGAGAGAGGATTTCGAGAATAGGAGCGACATGATGGCTTTTCCTGAGAGGGGTTTCGGTGCTGTACCGGCGAAACAATCGGCGCGGTGCGTAATATACACCACAAGCCGCTGCAAAATTATTTTGCAGCGGGCCGGCGCGAGACTGGGGGATTCCCGCAATCTCATGGCTGGCGCCACAGCGGACTTCTTCTCCCAAGGCGAGCGCCCGTTCATCCGATGTACAATCAGACGACCGCTCTCGCTGTCGCTTGCTGGCCCTGGCTGATGACGATGCTGGTTTCACTGGTGATCGTGACCTTCTGGCCCGGACTGTCTTTGTTCCTGCCTCGATTGCTGGGAATGTGGGCCTGCCGGCTGCGTAACAGGGGTATGCACCCATGCCGCAACATGCTTTGCGCGAATTGATCGCGATCGCCGGGCTCGCCGTGCCGGAGACCGGGCAGATCCGGATCACCGGGGACGACCCGGTGTTTCCCACGCCCTATCGGATCGCCGCATCCGGCGCGGCCGCGATCGCGGCGACCGGCTATGCGGCGGCGGAACTGTGGCGCCTGCGCTCAGGCAGCAGCCAGCGGGTGGCCGTCGATGCCCATGCGGCGGCCGCTGCGCTGCGCAGCTCGCGCTATCTGCAGGTCGACGGCAAAACACCCGACGGGCCGCGCTATCCGCTCAGCGGCTTCTACCCGGTGTGCGACGGCCGCTGGATCTGCATCCACTGCAATTTTCCCCACCATCGCGACGCGGCGTTGAAGGTGCTCGGCGCCCCGCACGAACGCGAGGCGGCAATGCGCGCAAGCGCAAGCTGGGACGGACTCGAGCTGGAGGATGCGGTCCACGCCGCTGGGGGCTGCGCCGGACTCGCGCGCAGCGCCGAGGAATGGGCGCTGCATCCGCACGCGGCCGCCGTCGCAGCGCAACCCCTGCTCGAAATCCTGCGCATCGGCGATGCGCCGCCCGAGCGTCTGCCGCATGGCGCGCGGCCGCTGGCAGGCGTACGCGTGCTCGATCTCACGCGCGTCCTCGCCGGGCCGACCTGCGCCCGCGCGCTCGCCGAGCACGGCGCCGAAGTGCTCAAGATCAACGCGCCGTACCTGCCGGATTCCGGCGCCTATGAGATCGACACCGGCATCGGCAAACGCGCGGCGCATCTCAACCTGCGCAATGCGCAGGATGTCGCGGCCCTGCGCGCGCTCGCTGCTTCGGCCGACGTTTTTTCGCAATCGTACCGCCCCGGCGCCCTGGCCGGGCGCGGCTTCGCGCCCGAAGACCTGGCGCAGTTG
>DAIDTN010000222.1 GCA_027457185.1 Burkholderiales bacterium
AATCTGATCGGCTGGATGGGGCTGGGGAATACCGCGTATACGCTGGGTCGCACGGCGGAGGCGGAAGCTGCCTTCCGGCGAGCGACCACGCTGCGTCCTCCGACAGCGGCTGCGTTCAACAACCTTGCACAGACATTGGCCGACCAGGGCAAGCTCGACGCGGCGCTGGACGCCGCGCGCACGGCGGTGCGTTTGGGCGGGGCCAGCCTGCCGGCAGCGCGGGCGACGCTGGAACAGATTCTCAAGCAGCGACACTGAGCCAAGCTCAGGCGCGGACAGGCCGACCGCGCACGCCCGGCTGTGCGCGAATCCTCAGGACTTTTTTTTCTTCTTGACGTTGAGTATGGTGCCCCTGCAGTGGCGCGCGCCGCAGCGGCATTGGTACAGGCGCTTCAGCTCCGGCGTATGCCGTTCCTCCAGCTCGATGCGGTAGTTGTAGCTGAGTTCCTCACCCGGGCGGATCGCGCGCAGCGTCTCGATATAAATGCGATCCTCGTCGTCCACCGCTTCGCAGTTGGGTGCGCAACTGTGGTTGATCCAGCGGGCGCTGTTGCCACCCGTGGTGGCATCGATGACCATGCCGTCATCGAGTGCAAACAGGAACGTATGCGGGTTGTCGTCTTTGGCGTAGCGCTTGTCCACCTGCGCTTCGGTCAAGCGTTCGCCCTTGTACTCGATCAGGCGCGTGCCCGCCGGGATGCGGGTGAGGGCGAATACGCCTTTGCCGTGTATGCCGGAATTGCGCACGACGAAACGGCGGCGCGCTTTGCTCGTTTTGGTAACCATCGGTCTCGCGGGGCGGATTGTAAACAGGGCGCGATTTTAGACCATTTTGCCAGATGGCGGCTGCTTTTCCCTGCTCATGGCTGTAGACTTTTATATGAATGGGGTGAGGCTATTGCCGAACGCACGCTGGCCGCGTTCGACGACATTTGAAAAATATCGGGGGACCGGGCATGAGCGATCGCGCCGCTGCACCAGTGCAACAAACAAGAAACCAGCCTCCGCTGCTCGCAGGCTACAACGCCTGGGAGCAAGACCCGATACTGCGCGCGGCGGTCGAGCGCGAAGGCGGCGGCTGGATCGGGAAACGGGCGCGCAGCCTGGGCGAACTGGTGGGCAGCGAGCGCATGCAGCTGCTTGGCGATCAGGCCAACCGCAATGTGCCGCAGCTGCGCACGCACGACCGCTTCGGCGAACGCATCGACGCCGTCGACTATCATCCCGCGTATCACGAACTGATGACGCTCGCCTTCGGCGCCGGCCTGCATTCCCTCGCCTGGAAGGCAAAGCGCGACGGCGCCTTTGTTGCGCGCGCCGCGCTCAACTATCTGTGGAACCAGGCCGAGAACGGCACCGCCTGCCCGGTCACCATGGCCTTTGCCGCGGTTCAGGTGATGCGCAACGATGCGCAGCTAGCCGCCGAGTGGGAGCCGAAGCTGCTCGCCGACGCCTATGACCCGCGCCCGCTGCATTTGTCGCAAAAGCGCGCCGTGACCGTGGGCATGGCGATGACCGAAAGGCAGGGCGGCTCCGATCTGCGCAGCAACCAGACCGTCGCCACGCAACTGGGCGACGGCGCGTATGCGCTGGAAGGGCACAAGTGGTTCTGCTCGGCGCCGATGAGCGACGGTTTTCTCACGCTGGCGCGCACCGGCGCCGGCGTGACCTGTTTCTTCGCGCCGCGCTCGCTTGCCGGCGGCGCGCGCAACGGCATCCACATCCAGCGCCTGAAGGACAAATGCGGCAACCGCTCCAACGCCTCGAGCGAAATCGAGTACCACGGCGCCTGGGCGCGCAGAATAGGTGCGGAGGGACGGGGTATAGCCACCCTGATCGAGATGGCGCATCTGACGCGTTTCGATATCGTCGTCGCCTCGGCCGGCATGATGCGTGGCGCGCTCAATCAGGCTCTGCACCATTGCGCGCACCGCGTTGCGTTCGGCAGGCCGCTGATAGCGCAGCCGCTGATGCAAAACGTGCTCGCCGATCTCACGCTTGAAACCGAAGCGGCGACGCTGCTCGCGATGCGTCTGGCGCGTGCGCTGGACCGCTCGGCCCACGACCCGCGGGAACGGTTGCTCGCGCGCATCCTAACCCCGATCGCCAAGTATTGGCTCGCCAAGCGCAGCCCCGCATTCATGTTCGAAGCGATGGAATGCCTGGGCGGCAACGGCTACGTCGAGGAAGCGCCGCTGGCGCGCTTCTACCGCGAGGCGCCGGTGAACAGCATCTGGGAGGGCAGCGGCAATGTCGCCTGTCTGGACGTCCTGCGCTCGATGCAGAAGCAGCCGGACTCGGTCGCGGCGCTGCTCGCCGAGATCCGTACCGGCGTCAGTGGCGACCGGCACCTTGCGCTGTTCGTCGACGCGATCGAGGCGCAGCTTGCCGAGGCGGATAAAATCGAGCAGCGCGCGCGGCGTATCGTCGAGATGGCGGCATTGGCGCTGCAGGCAAGCCTGATGGCGCAGCACGCCGCGCCCGCGGCGGCCGACGCCTTTTTCAGTTCGCGCGTACGCGGGGATTGGGGACATGCCTTCGGTACCCTGCCCAGGGGCGCCCGCTGTGAAGAGATCATCGCGCGCAGCCGGCTCGATACCTGAGCCGCCCGTGGCACCGCCGGCCACAGCGGAATTAGAGGCAAACACCGGTGGCCGCGGCGTATAATTGCGCTACTGGAGTTCAACATGCGCATTGAAGCACACGTACACGGCACTATCCCGTTGCGGCCCGAGACCAGCCTGTCCCAGGTGGAAACCGCGTTGCGTCCATGGCTGCGTTATATCGACGAGGACAGCCTCGCCGACGCGCGCAGCGTCTACGAGGACGAACCCGGCTTCAGCTTCGACCCGAAGGGCAAGACCCTGGAAATCTGCTGGACCGGCGATGTCGGCCGGGGCTTTCGCGAATTGATCGAAGAAGCGCTGCAGGCGCTGTGTCCGTATACCGAGTCGGCCGCAGAAATCGAAGTCAGCTATTACCACGATGACGGCCAGGACGAATTCGGCATGGTGTTCGTCGGCCCCACGCCGGAAGCTATCCATGAACGCCAGAAAAGCCGCATGATCGACGATGTGTCCGGCCTGCTGGCGCGCCATTTCACCGAAGCGGAAATCGGCGAAGTGGCGGCGCTGGTGAATCAGCTGTTCGAGCGCAATTGGAGCGAGAAGACCGGCGACACCCAATCCGGCTCCACTACCGCCCCGCGCGGGCTGACACCTGCACAGCGCCGGCGTTTGCATTAATCACAAAGATATTCAAAAGCAAAAAGCCCCGGTTTTCATGTCCGGGGCTTTTTGTTTGTGGGACCTGACGATGACCTACTTTCGCATGGGTAATCCATACTATCATTGGCGCAACACCGTTTCACGGCCCTGTTCGGGATGGGAAGGGGTGGGACCAGCGTGCTATGCTCGTCAGGAATTCTGTGGTTCAGCCGCGCTTTGAGCCTTGATGGCTTTGGGCGTTGCTGAGGCGTTCTGGTGAAGTAAAGATTGGGTAGGTAACTGTATTTTAGGCGCGATGCGCTATTCCTTGTTGCTGGCTGCTGTTGCAGCCGCTTAAGGTGGAGTTACGACATGAGGGGAGATATCCGCTCATACTCCCCTAAGTCAGAGGTTGCTTTCGCAACCACTTAAGGTTATAGGATCAAGCCGCACGGTCAATTAGTACTCGTTAGCTCAAGGCATTACTGCCTGTCCACACCGAGCCTATCAACGTCCTGGTCTTGGACGAACCTTTAGAGAGATCAAGTCTCTGGGAAGTCTCATCTTGAGGCAAGTTTCCCGCTTAGATGCTTTCAGCGGTTATCTCTTCCGTATTTAGCTACCCGGCGATGCCACTGGCGTGACAACCGGTACACCAGGGATACGTCCACTCCGGTCCTCTCGTACTAGGAGCAGCCCCCCTCAAACTTCCAACGCCCACGGCAGATAGGGACCAAACTGTCTCACGACGTTTTAAACCCAGCTCACGTACCACTTTAAATGGCGAACAGCCATACCCTTGGGACCGGCTACAGCCCCAGGATGTGATGAGCCGACATCGA
>DAIDTN010000223.1 GCA_027457185.1 Burkholderiales bacterium
TGTATATCGGTACTTCCGACATTCTGCCCCAGGCGCATTCTCAGAACCGCCCGGCAATTGCCGGCAGCCTCATCGGGCTTACCTGCCTGGGCGCGGCCTTTATGTTCGCTGTGATTCGCCTGGCCGGCTAGATTCTGCCGGCCCGCCCGAGCGTCGAGGCCAGTAAATTTTAGTTTGTAACTAGTGCGGAGGAGGGCTATATTGCGCAGCATGAGTCTCAAGATTCTCCTTCAGGCGTGTATCCTCGCCTGCGCGTTACTTGCCCGAGGCGCTCTCGCGGACGAGTTGCCGGCACACGCGCGAGAGACCCGGCCCGGGTCCCTGAGCTATAGCGACGGTATGCAACAGATCATCGATCGCGCCGTAGAGCTGATCGGCGTGCGCTATCGTCGCAGTGGCGACAGGCCGCAGACCGGCTTTGACTGCTCCGGTTTTGTCGGCTACGTTTTCCGTGAAGGCATGGGCCTGATACTGCCTCGCGTTTCCCGCGAGATCAGCAAGGCCGGCGCGCCGGTGTCCAAGGACGCGCTCGAGCCGGGGGATCTGGTGTTTTTCAATACCATGCGCCACGCCTTCTCGCACGTCGGTATCTATCTGGGCGATCATCTGTTTGTCCACGCGCCACGAACCGGCGAGAGGGTGAGGATTGACGATCTGCAAGAGCGCTACTGGGCCAGGCGCTACAACGGCGCGCGGCGGGTGTCCGGGAGTATGGTGTTCGCCGCGCAGCGGTGATTGCGGCTGTTCTCGGCGACCGCAGCCTATAACTGCGAATTGGCATACGCGCCGGTTCGCTGTCCCTCAAAGCGCGTGCATCACCCGTTGCAGCTTTTCGCGCACCTCGATGCCGATCGGGCCGAGATCGGGGTTGTCTGTCATCTGCCCCATCATTCCCGGGTCCAGGAAATCCACCTGCACTGTTCCGGAGGCATCCTGGCGAACGACGACGTTACAGGGCAGGAGCAGGCCTATGCTCGGCTCCGCCGTGAGGGCGCGCTTGGCGTACGCAGGGTTGCAGGCGCCTAAAATGCGGTAGGGAGGAATGGTGTGGTCGAGTTTTTTCTTCAAAGTGGCGGCGACGTCGATCTCGGTCAACACGCCGAAGCCCTCTTTTTGCAATTCCGCGGTGACCTTGGCCAGCGCCTGATCGAAGTTCATGGCGACGGACTTGCCGAAACCGTAGCGATTCTCCATCGCCTAGCGCCCCGGCGCCCGTTTGTCCTGGGCCGGAAGAAACACGTAGCCCCGGTCTTTTGCATTGGCCAGGCAGGCTTCGTAATTGGTGTAACCCTTGGATGATTCTGCCACTACGGCCTGACCTGCTCCGATCTGTTGCCAGTTCCAGCGCTGGCCACCATCCATGTAAAACCGCCAAATGACATTCATCGATCGTTTCCTCCCTGGATGAACCCGTAAATCATATTGAATTATAACAAAAAACAGCCACTCTTAGCGGTGCGCGGCGCGATCGGTTTCAGCCTGTGCGCACGCGTTCCGCCGTGTCGGTCCGGGGCTCGGCTGTGGCGGGCCGCTGCGCTTGCAGCAGTCCTCGGTTGCGAAATTGCAGAAATAGTTCGCGACAGATCCAGGCATCGGTGGCGGCGTAGGTAATTTGTGCCGCAGACAGGTGCGGCGCGGCCCAGTTCGAGGTGCGCGCGCCTTTGGGTACGCGCAGTCCGAGGAAGATTCCGGCGAGGTTGCGCAATCCGGTCTGGTCCAGGCGCCAGCGCCGGGCAACGATACCCAGATCGAGTACGTTCCTTTCCTCGAACGGAAACAGCAGTTTGAGCGAGCGTAGATCGTGCGCGAGCGCCACGCCGGCCTTGACCGACCGCGTTTCTTCCAGCATTTCGGACAGCACCCGGAACGCCTGCGGCTGGCGCAACTGGAATAAATACACGCAGCGCGCGGTAGCCGCTTGCACCAGGCAGGGCAGATAAGTTTCGCCTTTCCTGAACGCGGGCCGCGTCTCGGTATCGAAACCGACCACGTCTTCCTGCCGCAGATCGGCCAGTGCGCGCTCCAGGTCCTCCGCCGTAGCGCCCAGGCACACGTCGCCCTCATAGCGGCGCAGCGGCAGGGCCGCCATGTCCTCCCGTGAAATCGCGCGAACTATGTCGCTTTGAGATGGCGCTGTGGTCGCAGGACTCATCCGGCTGTCAATATTGCCCCGTCGTTTCCGCAGTTCCGCTGCAGCTAGGAGAAATCCGCGGTTATCTCCTACAATACTTGTGCTCGTACCAGCCGATCGTTTATAGCACGAACCACTCTATCCTGGACATCTTCGATGAGAGCGAATGACGCCTCGAAACGAATTTTCGGCAAGCCAATGGCTATGGCAGCTGTGCGCCGGACACTGCGGATCGACTCGTAGCGCACATGTTCCATCCTTGAGGAGATTTGCCATGGAAACCGTTTCCAGCATCTCAACCGTTTCGCACGTGATCCAGTTGGCCGTCGCGCCGGTGTTTCTGCTATCCGGTGTCGGCGCCATCCTTGCGGTGCTGATCAATCGGCTGGGCCGTATCGTCGATCGCTATCGTTTTCTCGAGGGCGGCAGCCCCAGCGCCGGCGCGGACGAGGAGCCGCTCGTGCCGATTGAAATGGAGATATTGGCGCGGCGCGCACGCTTGATCCATTGGGCCATAAGCCTGTGCACGGTTGGCGCTTTGTTCATTTGCATTGTGGTTGCAGCGCTGTTCATCGGGTCCATGCTGCACGTGAGCGTATCGCAACTGGTCGCGCTCATGTTTGTCGGCGCGATGCTCGCGCTGATCGCAGGTTTGTTGAGCTTCCTGCGTGAAATCTCGCTGGCCACGGGCAACATTCACGTGCACAAAAACTAGATGGTGCATGTCCGGTATTCGGCTGACCGCCGCTGCGAGAATGACGACTGTTCCGAAAATCCATTCGCGAGGAATATCCCGTGAAAGACAAACTGAACATCCGCAGGCTGCGCGTGCGGCCGGTGGTGGTGCCGATGCGCCTGCCGCTGCAGACCAGCACCGGCGCCGTGAGCATGGCGCCGCTGGTGCTGATCGATCTTGAGACCACCGCCGGCATTACCGGCCGCGCCTACCTGTTTGCGATCGGACGGCCGCACCTGCGGCCGATCGTCGCGCTGGTCGAGGCGATGGGCGAAATGCTTAAGGGCGATGCAGTGGCGCCGTTCGAGCTCGAGCGCAAGCTGCGCCGCAAATATACCTTGCTCGGCGTGCATAACATCGTGCTATTTGCAATGGCCGGCATCGACATGGCAGCCTGGGACGCGTACGCGCAATCGCTGGACCAGCCGCTGTGCCGGGTGCTCGGCGGCGCGCCGCGGCCGGTGCGTGCGTACAATTCCAAGGGCCTGGGCATCATGCCGCTGAAGCCGCTGGCGCGCGAGGCCGACGCGCTGGTGAAGGAGGGTTTTTCCGCGGTCAAACTGCGGCTGGGGCGGACGGACCCGCAGGACGACCTTGGCGCGCTGCGTACAGTGAAAAAAGCGATCGGCACCGCAGTCACATTGATGTGCGATTTCAACCAGGCGCTCAGCGTGAACGAGGCGATTAGGCGCGGGCGCATGCTCGACGACGAGGGCGGGCTGCACTGGATCGAGGAGCCGACGCGCGCCGACGACTTCGACGGCAACGGC
>DAIDTN010000224.1 GCA_027457185.1 Burkholderiales bacterium
GAACTCGACTTCGAGCGCATCGTCATCGAGACCACCGGCATGGCCGACCCCGGCCCGGTGGCGCAGACTTTTTTCATGGACGAGGACATCGGCGACTACTATCTGCTCGATTCCATCGTCACCCTGGTGGACGCCAAGCACGCGCACAAGCAACTGGATGATTTCCGCGAGGCGCAGGAGCAGGTGGGCTTCGCCGACCGCATCCTGCTGTCCAAGACCGACCTGGTCAGCGCCGAGGAGCGCGAGCAGCTGAAGCAGCGCCTGGTCAGGATTAATCCGCGCGCGCCGATCAAGCGGGTGCATTTCGGCGAGACACCGCTCGCCGACATTCTCGACATCCGCGGCTTCAACCTGAACGCGATACTGGAGGTTGAGCCCGGCTTCCTCGAGGAGGAAGTGCATGAGCACGACGACGCCGTGCACTCCTTCGTGTTCCGCGCGGATGCGCCTTTCGACGGGGTGAAGCTGGAGGAGTTCCTCTCCGGCATGATCCAGGTGTATGGCCCGGACCTGCTGCGCTACAAGGGCGTGCTGTGGCTGGACCAGAATGAAGACCGCGTCGTGTTCCAGGGGGTGCACATGCTCATGGGCGGGGACGTGGGCAAGCCCTGGGGGCGCGAGGAAAAGCGCGGCAGCGTGATGGTGTTCATCGGCAGGAATCTGCCTGAAGACCTGTTCGTCCAGGGTCTCAAACAGTGCTTGATTAGTTAGGGGCCGTTTCGACCCTGCCGAAACGGCCCCGACTTAGGGGAGCACGAGGGGCCAAGGAAGGGGCGGGACCCTTCCTTTCCCGCCCTGGTCCCCTCGTTTTCGAACAACTTAGCGTAAACCCGTACAGGGCGCGCAGGTGGCCGGCTTGATTCTCGCAAAACCGCCCCAATATCCAAAAATTGACCGTGTCGGACCCTGATATGGAACAATTCCGTGGCACCACCATCCTGTCCGCGCGCCGCGGCCAGACCGTCGCGCTCGGCGGCGATGGCCAGGTTACGCTGGGCAATATCGTGATCAAATCCGGCGCGCGCAAGGTGCGGCGCCTGTACCACGACCGTATCCTGGCCGGATTCGCCGGCGGCACGGCCGATGCCTTCACCCTGTTCGAACGTTTCGAGGCGAAGCTGGAGAAGCACCAGGGCAATCTGCTGCGCTCGGCGGTGGAACTGGCCAAGGACTGGCGCACCGACCGCGTGCTGCGGCGCCTGGAGGCAATGCTGGCCGTGGCGGATCGCGAGACTTCGCTCATCATTACCGGTATGGGCGACGTCCTGGAGCCGGAGCTGGGCCTGCTTGCCATAGGCTCGGGCGGGCCGTACGCGCAATCCGCGGCGCGGGCGCTGCTCGAGAACACCGAGCTCGCGCCTAGGGAAATCGTCGCCAAATCGCTGGGCATAGCCGCTGACATTTGCATTTACACCAATCAGCAGCTGTTGATCGAAACCCTTGATTGAGGAAACGGGAGCCAGACCGGGTTGTCTAACCGTTTCGGGCAACAAACCATGTCGCAAATGACCCCGCAGGAAATCGTCCATGAACTGGACAAGCACATCATCGGCCAGGACCGCGCCAAGCGCGCGGTCGCCGTCGCGCTGCGCAACCGCTGGCGCCGGCAGCAGGTGGCCGAACCCCTGCGCCATGAAATTACGCCGAAGAACATTCTTATGATCGGGCCGACCGGCGTGGGCAAGACCGAGATCGCGCGGCGCCTGGCGAAACTCGCCGACGCGCCCTTCATCAAGGTCGAAGCGACCAAATTCACCGAGGTAGGCTACGTCGGCCGCGACGTCGACACCATCGTGCGCGATCTGGTCGAAATCAGCGTCAAGCAGACGCGCGAGCAGGCCATGCGCAAGGTCAAATCCAGAGCCGAGGATGCCGCCGAGGAACGCATCCTCGACGTGCTGTTGCCGCCGGCCCGCAGCGCGGCCGCGTTCGACCGCCAGGACGCCCCCGCCGCCGCGCTTGCCGACGGCAGCGAAGCATCGGCGACGCGGCAGAAATTCAGGAAAAAGCTGCGCGAGGGCGAGCTCGACGACAAGGAGATCGAAATCGAGGTCGCCGCGGCAGCAGCGCAAATGGAAATCTTCGCTCCGCCCGGAATGGAAGAGCTGACTTCGCAGATTCAGGGCATGTTCCAGAACATGTCCGGCAGCCGCAAGAAAATGCGCAAGTTGAAAATTCGCGAGGCCTTGAAGCTGACCGCCGAAGAAGAGGCGGCGCGGATGATCAACGACGAGGATCTCAAGACCCACGCGCTCGCCAATGCCGAGCAGAACGGCATCGTTTTCATCGACGAGATCGACAAGATCGCCAGCCGCTCCGAGATTTCCGGTGCCGACGTGTCGCGCCAGGGGGTGCAGCGCGACTTGCTGCCCCTGGTCGAAGGGACCACGGTTACGACGAAGTACGGCATGGTCAAGACCGACCACATCCTGTTCATCGCCAGCGGCGCCTTCCACATGGCCAAGCCCTCCGACCTCATCCCCGAGTTGCAGGGGCGGCTGCCGATACGGGTGGAGCTCGATTCGCTGTCGGCCGCCGATTTCGAGAGCATCCTTACCCAGACCGACGCCTGTCTCACGCGCCAGTACCAGGCCCTGCTCGAGACCGAGGGCGTGACGCTGCGGTTCCAGCCAGACGGAATCAAACGCCTGGCCGAGATCGCTTTCGCCGTCAACGAGAAGACCGAGAACATCGGCGCGCGGCGCCTCTATACCGTGATGGAAAAGCTGCTGGAGGAAATTTCCTTCGACGCAGGCAAACGCAACGACGAGATCCTCACCATAGACGCGGCCTACGTCGACGCGCGACTCAAAGAGCTGGCCCAATCCGAAGACCTGGCGCGCTACGTTCTATAATTTTCCATGGAGACAAAAATGAAACATTCCACACGAGCCGTGCTGTTCGGTTCCATCGGCCTGGTGCTCGGCAGCGGGCTCCCGACCAGCGTGGTCCATGCGCAGGAGGTAACCATCAGGGAACCGTGGGTGCGCGGCACGGTGCGCGGTCAGAAGGCAACCGGCGCCTTCATGCAGCTCACCGCCACCGAGGCGGCAACCCTGGTTGCGGTGGAAAGCCCGGTCGCAGGCTCGGTGCAGATCCACGAGATGAAAATGGAGAACGACGTGATGAAAATGCGCCCGATCTCCAGGCTCGACCTGCCGGCGGGGAAATCGGTGGAGCTGAAACCCGGCGGCTACCACGTCATGCTGATGGACCTGAAACAACCGCTGAAGAAAGGCGAGGCCGTGCCGATCAAATTGCGCTTCGAGGCCAAGGACAAGACGTTCAAGACCATAGAAATTCAGGCGCAGGTGCGCGAACTCGCTGCCGTCGCCAACAAATAGGCCCTTGAAACCGGTTCGTCTCTCCCCATATTGTATTTACCGGCCGCAAGGCCGCTAACCGACAATTTTAGAAGGAGCATGACCATGGCGAATATTTCGCGGTATGACCCCTTCGGGGACGTATTCGACGATCTTCTGAAGGGTTTCTTCGTGCGGCCGATGGCATATGAGGGGCAGCCAGCCACGCCGGGGCGGATCAAAATCGATGTGACCGAGAAGGACGGCGCCTATGTGGTATGCGCCGAGATTCCTGGGGTGAAGAAGGAAGACATCCAGGTCAACATCGATGGCGACCAGGTGTCGATCAGCGCCGAGGCGCGAGCGGAAAAGGAAGTCAAGGAAAACGAGCGCGTGCTGCACCGCGAACGTTACTACGGCAAGGTTGCGCGCGCGTTCCGTCTGGGAACGGATATCGACCAGTCTGCGGCCAACGCCAAATATGCGGATGGCGTGCTCGAGTTGCCCCTGCCCAAGAAACCCGACGTGGCCGGGCGCCAACTGGCCATTCAGTAAGAGGCCGTTGCAGCAGGCGGCAGTTGCGGTATCGGGAAAAGGCGGCCAGGGGCCGCCTTTTTTCGTTGTGGGGGCGGTAAAATGCGCGTACCCCATTTTGTGGCTGGTTCCATGTCCAAGCCTGCCGTACCCGCGTTCAAGGCGCAGACCCTGGCCGAAGCGCTGCCTTACATCAAGCGCTTTCACGGCAAGACCATCGTCGTCAAGTACGGCGGCAACGCAATGACCGATCCTGCTTTGCAGAAGAGCTTCGCCCACGACGTGGTGCTGTTGAAGCTGGTGGGCATGAATCCGGTGGTAGTGCATGGCGGTGGCCCGCAGATCGAGGCCCTGCTCACACGCATCGGCAAGAAGGGAGAGTTCGTGCAGGGGATGCGTGTCACCGACGCCGAAACCATGGACGTGGTCGAGATGGTGCTCGGCGGGGCGGTCAACAAGGACATCGTCACGCTGATCAATCAGGCCGGCGGCAAGGCGGTGGGCCTCACCGGCCAGGATGGCGCCTTCATCCGCGCGCGCAAGCTGATGCTGCGCGACAAGGACAAGCCGAAGCAGATGCTGGACATCGGTCAGGTCGGTGAAATCGACTCGATCGATCCGCAGGTGATTTCGGTGCTCGAAGCCGGCGGCTTTATCCCGGTAGTGGCTCCGATCGGGGTGGGGGCCAACGGCGAATCGTTCAATATCAACGCCGACCTGGTCGCAGGCAAGCTAGCCGAAATCCTGAAGGCGGAGAAACTGGTGCTGCTCACCAATACCCCCGGCGTTCTGGACAAGCACGGCAAGCTGCTCACCGGTCTGACGGCGAAACAGATCGACGCCTTGTTTGCCGACGGCACGCTCTCCGGCGGCATGCTGCCCAAGATCAGCTCGGCCCTGGATGCGGCCAGGAGCGGGGTGAAAAGCGTGCACATCATCGACGGCCGCGTCGAGCATGCATTGTTGCTGGAAATCCTCACCGACGAGGGCGTAGGCACGCTGATACGCGGCAAGTGATCTGCCATTGCTCTGTTAAACGATCTGCGTGCCGTCTTCGTCCCACAAACCGTCGAGATACCCTTCCCGGGGATCGTGAATCGTCAGCACCTTGCCGCGCGGCAGCCTGCTAAAGGAGATATGCACCCATTTGGCATATTCCAGGATGCATTGGTCGAATTCGATATCGGAGTCGCGGATCGCTTTGATAATATCCGCGGGGGATCCGAATTCGGGGCAGGTGAAGTCGGCGGCCAGCCCTTGGGTGTGCTGTGAAGTTTGCGCGCCACCGACGCGCCGGTTGAGCTCGAGGGAGCGGTAGCCGCTGGAGATTTCCAGCGGAAATCCGGTGAGCATGCGCACTCGCTCCAGGCCTTCGGCCAGCAGGAGCAGGTTGTCGACGAGGTCCGCGCCCGGCGTGTTGTCGATGCGCTCGCGCGCCGCGGTTTCTGAATAGCTCAGTTGTTCCAGCGAGAAATTTTGTGTCAACCGCATGCGGCTGATTCTAGGATGGATGAGCAAGAATGCCAACAACGCCCGACTGGATTTTCGACCTGGACAATACCCTGCACAATGCTGCGCCGCATATTTTTCCGCACATCAATCGCAGCATGACCGCCTATCTGCAGCGGCATCTGTCCCTGAGCGAGGAAGACGCCGGCAAGCTGCGCGCGCATTACTGGCGCAGTTACGGCGCGACGCTGCTGGGAATGATGCGCCATCACGGCACCGATCCCGAGCACTTCCTGCGCGAGACCCATGCTTTTCCCGACCTGTCCGGCATGGTGGTGTTCGAGCGCGGGCTTGGCGCCATGCTGCGACGCCTGCCAGGCCGCAAACTGCTCCTGTCCAACGCGCCGCACGGGTACGCGCTGGCGGTGCTGCAGATGATGGGCGTAGACAGCCACTTCGACGCCCTGCATTGCATCGAGTCCACCGGCTACCAGCCCAAGCCTTCGCTTGCCGCCTTTCGCAGCCTGCTGCGCGCCAACGGCCTCATCGCTTCGCGCTGCATCATGGTGGAGGATAGCCGCGAAAACCTGCGGCCGGCGAAGCGCCTGGGGATGAAGACGGTGTGGATCACGCGCGAACCGCGCGCACCTGCCTATGTCGACGTCAAGATTGCCTCGGTGCTGGCCTTGCCGCGTTTGCTGGGGCGTCTGGGTGCCTAAAAAGGGTTAGCGCTTACCAACCGCATGAGCTAGAATCGGCGCACATCTGCAAACCTGATGAGGCGATCATGGCGACTCGTTCCGGCGAACGCAAGAACCAGATACTGCAAGTGCTGGCGCAGATGCTGCAGGCGCCCAAGAGCGAAAAGATCACCACGGCCGCACTCGCCGCCAAGCTCGATGTATCGGAAGCCGCACTCTACCGCCACTTCGCCAGCAAGGCGCAGATGTACGAGGGTTTGATCGGCTTCGTCGAGGAGACGGTGTTCGGGCTGATCAACAAGATCAGCGCGGAGCAGGAAAGCGGCCTGAAACAAACCCACGCCATCGCCGCGATGCTGCTGTCCTTTGCCGAAAAGAATCCCGGCATGACGCGCGTGCTGATCGGCGACGCGCTGGTGAATGAAGACGGGCGCCTGCAGGCGCGCATCAACCAGCTGCACGACCGGCTGGAGGCGACGCTCAAGCAATCGCTGCGGCTGGCGGCGACACAGGGCGAGATCGACCAGGACGCCGATGCCACTGCCCAGGCCAACCTGATGCTCGCCTACATCATCGGACGCTGGCACCAATACGCGAAGAGCGGCTTCAAGCGCCTGCCGACGGAACTATGGCAGAAGCAGGGGCCGATGCTGCTGGGTTAGGGTTAACACCAGGGAAGGTGTCCGGGTTTTATACAAAATCGCCGATTACGCATGGATGGATTCTTATCCGTGCGCAATCGGCGATCCGCGCGGACGCTCTTTCGTCCGCGCAGAATCGAAACTGTGCAACTAGGGTGAGGACTTCGAGCAGGCTTTGCACGCAGGGTCCTTGGACAGCCTGACCGAGCGCCACTCCATTGCGAGGCAATCCAGCAGCAGCAGGCGGCCGTTGAGCGTGTCGCCCGCGCCGCAGAGCAGCTTCAGGGCTTCGGCAGCCTGCACCGTGCCGATGATGCCGGTAAGCGGCGCGAACACCCCCATCACCGCGCAGCGCGTTTCCTCGGCTTCGGTGTCTTCGGGAAAAAGGCAGTTATAACAGGGAGCGTCGCGCTGGCGCAGGTCGAATACGCTTACCTGCCCGTCAAAGCGCACGCCGGCGCCTGAGACCAGCGGTATGCGATATGCGACGCAGGCGCGGTTGACCGCATGGCGGGTGGCAAAATTGTCGGAGCAATCGAGAACGACGTCGGCGCTCGCGATGAGCTGGGCCAGGCGTTCGCCCTCCAGACGCTCCGGGATCGCGGCGACATCGACCTCCGGGTTCAGTTGCGCCAGTGTGTCCTTGCCCGAGTAGGCTTTTGCCCGGCCCACCGCCGCCGTGGTGTGCAGAA
>DAIDTN010000225.1 GCA_027457185.1 Burkholderiales bacterium
CCGCACGCAATCAGCCCGAGGTGGCCGAGCGGCGCGATGATGCCGCCGTCGCGGGCCGCGCGCAATTCGGCCGCGGCGTCGCCGAAATGATTCACCGCGCCCGCCTCGATGCTGGCTCCGCGTGCGCGCAAAACGTCCTGCCAGGAAGAAGTCATCGGCGTCCTACGGACTTGGAATATGGCTCAAGTATGCGCGACAATACGAAATTCAAGCGGGTATTATAGCGCTTGGAATTTTCCCCTTAGCCCGGCACGGACAAGCTCGCAAACGAATGTTGTCATGGATCAAGCGCGTCCTTCTCCTTGCACTGTGCTTGACGCTGCTGGCGGCCGCAGGCTTGCGCTGGTATGCGCTTAGTCCGGTGAAGCTGCGCAGCGATCCTACGGATTTCTCCATCAAACCCGGCAGCAGCTTGAAAAGCGCAACGCGACAGATGGTGGAATCCGGCGTCGAGCTGAGCCCTTGGCAGTTCGATCTGCTCGGCCGGGTGCTCGGCAAAGCGGGCACCATCAAGGCCGGCAGTTACCAGGTCGCCAGCGGCATCACGCCGCTCGCCTTGTTGGACAAACTGAGCGCAGGCGAAGTCACGCGGGCCGAAGTCGTATTCATCGAGGGCTGGACGTTCAAGCAGGTGCGTGCGGCGCTCGACGCCGATGCCGACGTGAGGCATGACAGCACCCCGCTCAGCGACGCCGAGATCATGGCACGGCTGGGTGTTCCCGGACGCAGTCCGGAAGGCCTGTTTTTTCCCGACACCTATCTGTTCGGCAAAGGCACGAGCGATCTGGCTATACTCAAACGGGCCTACACCGCGATGCAGCGGCAGCTTCAGGCGGCATGGCAGCAGCGCGCCCCTGACCTGCCTTATCGCGACCCGTATGATGCCCTGATCATGGCCTCGCTCATAGAAAAGGAAACCGGGCAGGCGAGCGAGCGCGCGCTGATCGGCGGCGTCTTCGTCAATCGCCTGCGCCTCGGCATGATGCTGCAGACCGATCCCACGGTGATCTACGGACTGGGCGATAAATTCGATGGCAGGCTGCACAAAAAAGACCTGCTCGCCGATACGCCGCACAACACCTATACCCGGGCCGGGCTGCCGCCGACGCCGATCGCGATGCCCGGCCAGGCATCGCTTGCGGCAGCGCTGAACCCGGCGAAGACCACCGCCCTGTATTTCGTTGCCCGCGGCGACGGATCGAGCGAATTCTCGGATACGCTGGCCGAGCATGAGCATGCCGTGGCCAAATACCAGCTTCGCCGGAAAGGGCGCTAGGATGCGCGGCAGATTCGTTACTCTCGAAGGCGTGGATGGGGCGGGAAAGAGTACCCACCTGGACTGGATCGCCGGGCTGATCGCGGCGGGCGGCAGGAAGGTGGTGGTGACACGGGAGCCCGGTGGCACGCCCCTCGGCGAAGAACTGCGCAAGCTGCTGCTGGCGCAGCCCATGCATCTGGAAACCGAGACGCTGCTCATGTTCGCAGCCAGGCGCGAACACCTTGACCGGGTGATCCTGCCTGCGTTGGCCGCAGGCACCTGGGTGCTTTCCGACCGATTTACCGACGCCACTTTCGCCTATCAGGGTGGCGGCCGCGGGCTGGATCCGGCCAAAATCGAGCGCCTTGAAACCTGGGTTCATCCGGATTTGCAGCCGGACCTGACCCTGGTCTTCGATCTCTCGGTCGAAGAAGCCAAGCGCAGACGCCTGGCGGCGTCGGCCGCGCCCGACCGTTTCGAGCAGGAAAACCTGGAGTTCTTCGCCCGGGTGCGCGCTATGTATTTGGCCCGCGCCGCGCGCTATCCGCAGCGAATGCGCCTAATCGACGCCAGCCGCTCTGTCGCAGATATTCGTAAAGAACTTGAAGAATATATTGTAATAGCATGTCAATAAACTATTTTCCTTGGTATGAAGATGTCTGGAATCGGCTCAATAGCATGCACGGCCGGCTGCCTCACGCGCTGCTGTTCCATCGCCCCGCGCGGATAGGCAAGCTGCATCTGGCACAGGTTCTGGCGCAGTCCCTGCTGTGTGAAAACCGCTCCGAACGCGGTCTGGCCTGCGGCAGCTGTCCGGCATGCGCCTGGTTCGTCGGCGGCAATCATCCCGATTTTCGCCTGGTTCAGCCGGAAGCCTTGGCGCCGGCGCAAGAAGAGACGGAAGCGGGCGAGGGTGGCGAAGAGGGCAAGAAAAAGCCGAGCAAACAGATAAAAATCGAGCAAATTCGCGCCCTGAGCGATTTTCTAAATGTCGGTTCGCATCGTAACGGCTATCGCGTGGTGTTGATCTACCCGGCCGAAAGCATGAATCCGGGCGCAGCCAACGCGCTTCTGAAAAGTCTGGAGGAACCGTCTTCGGGCGTGGTTTTTCTGCTGGTCTCACATCAGCCGAGCAGGCTGCTGGCAACCGTACGCAGCCGTTGTCATGCATTGGCGCTGAGCTTGCCGCCGCGGGAGTTGTCGCTGCGCTGGCTGCAGGGGCAGGGCAGCACGGTCACGCCCGCCTTGCTCGCGTTCGCCGGCGATGCTCCCCTGGGAGCGGCGCGTCTGCCGGATGACGAGGCGCAGACGCGGGACCGGTTGTTCGATCTGCTGAGCCAGCCGGCAAGCAGCGCGCTCGGACTGGCCGATTTCTGCCAGCGCCTGCCGCCGGTCGCAGTGGTGAACTGGATGCTCAAGTGGACTTACGATCTCATCGCGCTCTCGAGTAGCGGCAAAGCGCGCTACAACATCGATCGGGAAAACACACTGAGCCTTCTCGCGCGCGGCATGCCGCTGCTGAAGCTGCTGCGCTTTTATACCGCGCTGTCGTCGCTGAAAGCCATTTGCGAGCACCCTTTGAACCCCAGCCTGTTCCTCGATGACTTGTTCATCGCCTACAAAGAAATCGGCTAGATCAGGCATGCTGGTCGATTCGCATTGCCACATCGACTTCGAGGAATATGCGGGCCGCATTCCGCAGATCCTCGACAACATGGCGCGCAACCAGGTCACGCATGCCTTGTGCGTGTGCGTCAATCTCGCCAATTATCCCAGAGTCATGGCCTTGGCCGACGGCCATGCGCAGCTGTTTGCGTCGGTCGGCGTCCATCCGGATCAAGCCGACGATGACGGCCTGGGAATCAAAGACCTGATCGACCGTGCGCAGCACCCGAAAATTGTCGCTATCGGCGAAACCGGCCTGGATTATTTTCGCCAAAGCGGCGACATGGAGTGGCAAAGGACGCGCTTTCGCACGCATATTCGCGCCGCGCGCGAGTGCGCAAAGCCCTTGGTCATTCACACCCGCGCCGCCGCCGAGGACACTTTGCGCATCATGCGCGAAGAATGCGCGAACGAGGCCGGCGGGGTGATGCACTGTTTCACCGAAAGCATGGAATTCGCACAAGCCGCGATGGCATTGAATTTCCATATTTCCTTTTCCGGCATCGTCACCTTCAAGAATGCGCGTGCAGTCAGGGAGGTTGCGCAAGCGGTGCCCCTGGAGCGCATGCTGGTGGAGACCGATTCCCCATACTTGGCGCCAGTGCCGCACCGCGGGAAAACCAATGAACCGGGCTGGGTCAGGCATGTGGCGGAAGAAATCGCCCGCCTGCGGGGGATCTCCCTGGAGGCGGTTGCGGAAGCTACGACGGGCAATTTTTTTCGCCTTTTCAAATCAGCCAATAGTGATGTAACACTTTAATATATGAAGATATCATGCTGATACGATGTGCATTAATTCTAATATTGTTTCAGGCTTCTGGCGCGCTTGCGGGATCCTATGACGATCTGCTGGCAGCGATAAAACATGACGACATTCCGGCTGCCGAAGCCTTGTTCGCAAAGGGATTGGATATCAATACTACCGACCCTGGCGGCAATACCTTGCTCATGATTTCGATTCAGGAAGACCATGCAGACATGGCCCAGCGCCTGCTGCAGCGGCGGGCCAAAGTCGACGCCAGAAACCAATACGGCGAAACGGCCCTGATGCTGGCCGCGGCGAAAGGCCAGCTCGAACTGGTCAAATTGCTGGTGGCCCATGGCGCGCAGATTAACTTCAGCGGCTGGGATCCGTTGATCTACGCGGCTTGGCGCGGGCAGACCGATGTCGTCAGATTTCTCCTGGATAAAGGCGCGGATATCGATGCGGTTTCGCCCAACGGGATTTCTGCGTTGATGATGGCAGCCCGCGGCGGCCATTTTGATACCGTCAAGTTGCTGCTATGGGAGGTGGCTGATCCAAACATCAAGAGCGACTCTGGCGCAACGGCGCTGCAATGGGCGTTAAAGAGGGGCAACACCGATATCGCGGATCTGCTGAAGCAGGCGGGGGCGAAGGAATAGTAAACGACTGATTTATCGGCTTCTGTGATTTGACATAATACACATATGCGCATTTAAGGTAGTATCCGGGCCGTTGCAGCCGTGGTTGTAAGGACTGCTTAGCCGCACTAACCAGCGCACTTAGCCCCACTAACCAAACAACCTAAAATCACTAACCCGAACCACCCCAACCGGGGCGACGAGGAATTCCTAAAAACCGCCAGTTGTCATTCCAAGTGGCTTTCGGTCGCCGGTCCTTGCCGTCGCCTAACTGCCTTTAGCAGTGGTCATTTGCGCAGCGACCGCCCCACCGCATTTGGCCAAAACCTGGCGCCAACCGCTACTGCCCTTCCGGAGCTCCTTGCCACGGCATGTCATAGCCCAGCTCCTCGGTATCGGTGCACATCTTTGCCAGCGCCCCGAACTTGGTGGAAAAGATTTCGTCGGCGTGCGATTTCTCATGCTCTGCGAACGAACGCCAGTACGTGACGATTACGTAGTGCTCGTCCGCGCTGAGCGATGCGTTGAGCGAACCTTCGTGTGAAATGAAGCCGGAGAACTTAAACACTTGGCCAGCAATGAACCCGCCTTTGTCTCCGCCGTAGGTTTCCTTGACGACGTTGCACATCTCGCCCACGGCCAGTTCAACTTCCTCGAAGGTGACACTATTGAGAATTACGTAACCTTGTGACATCAGAACAATTCAGCCTGAGACCAACATGCCGCGACGATGGAAGAGCGTCGTTGAGCGGATTTGAGCTTTGCGCGAGCCCCGTGATGCAGTTCGGTCAGACTGTCGGGGCAATAGTTGGCCAACGCGTGGCGCTTGAGCCAAGCCCACAGGTACTCGACCGGATTGAGCTCGGGCGCGTACGCGGGCAAGCGCTCGACCACGATCTGGCCATCGGTAGAATCGACATAGTCGCGCACCATGCGGCTGCGGTGAGGCTTGGCCCCATCCCACAGAATAAGCAGTGGCCGGCGCAGATGGCGCTTGAGCGCCTTGAGGAATTCCAGCGCCCGCTCCCCGTTGACCGAACCGTCGTACAGGCGAAAGCAGAACCCCGTGCGGTGCAGGCCAGCAATGGCCGAGACGTGATCCCAGTTGAAGCAGAACTGCACTACCGGACTTTGACCTTTTACGGCCCAGGTGCGCACCCGCGTCGGACGCTGCGAGAGTCCTGCCTCGTCGACGAAGACGATCAGCCGACCCTCTCGGCGGGCTTTTTTTTGAGCCCAGGCCAAGTGCGTTTTTTCCACTCCTCGATCGCCGCTTCGTCGCGCTCCAGCGCGCGCCGTTCCGGCCTCTGGCTGGAAAAACCCATCTGCCCAAGTAGGCGCCAGACGTGCACTTCGCTGTACCGCACCCCGAACTCGCGCTCGATGAACACACGTACCCGCTTGAGCGTCCACAGCGGCGTGCCAAAGCCATGCGCGGTCGGTCCTTCCATCAGCGCGATTTGCAGTCGCACCAATTCCTCGGCACCCAACAAGCCTGGCCGCCCACCCTTGCTCATGTCGCGTAGCGCATCGATCCCGTCGGCTTCGAGCACATCTTTCCAGCGGTATACCGTTTGCCGTGGCGCGCCGACGATCTTGGCCACTTCGGCCGGCTTGTGTCCCGCTTGCAAAAGCCGTGCCGCGCGCACCCGTCGCTTCGCCGCATCGTCGAATTTGTTCTTTGCTTTCATGGTTCAACTCCGATGTTATACCCACATCGGAATAACGCATGAGGATCAAAGTGGTTGTCATACAGTTACGTAATTCTCAATAGAATTGCTTTCGAAATCCCACGGTGAAACCGTGTGGAAGCACACCGAGCACGAATGGGCTATTCCTGTTGTGGGCGTAATATCCGGACAGACTGCCGAGGGCAAAGCCGGCCAGCACGTCGGTCTGCCAATGCCCTTGTACTTTCATGCGCGCGACGCCGTCATACAGGGGGAGCAGTTCCAGCGCGTAGACCGCCGGATAATCCTGGCGATATTCGAGCACGAACGGC
>DAIDTN010000226.1 GCA_027457185.1 Burkholderiales bacterium
ACTGCCGCGGCGGCCGGTACGGCGGCGCGCTTCGACGTGGTATTTCTCGACCCGCCGTTTCATTCAGCCCTGCTCGAGCAGGCGTTGCCGCGGGTGGCACCGCTGTTGCGGCCGGGAGCGCGGGTTTACGCCGAGAGCGCGGCGGCGTTCGCACCCGCGGGCGGCTGGCAGCTACTCAAGCACGGCCGCGCCGGTCAGGTGCACTACACTTTGGTGACATATGGCGACTAGGGCAGTCTACCCGGGAACATTCGATCCGCTCACGCGCGGCCACGAGGATCTGGTGCGGCGCGCGGCCCTGGTGTTCGATGAACTGGTCGTCGGCGTTGCCGACAGCCGCGGCAAGCAGCCGTTCTTCACCCTGGAGGAGCGCGTGACCATGGCGCGCGAGGTCCTGGCGGGTTACGCCAATGTGCGCGTGGAAAGCTTTCGCGGCCTGCTGATGAATTTCATCCGCGCCCAGAATGCGCGCGTCGTCCTGCGCGGATTGCGCGCCGTGTCCGACTTCGAATACGAATTCCAGCTGGCGGGGATGAACCGCAACCTTTATCCGGACGTGGAAACCCTGTTTCTCACTCCCGGCGAGCAACATATGTTCGTTTCCGCCACCATGGTGCGCGAAATCGCAACCCTGGGTGGAGATGTGAGCAAGTTCGTTCAGCCGGCGGTGGAACGCTGCATCAAGGAGAAAGTCCGGCAGATGGGCGGCTGACATGGCGCTGATGATCACCGACGAGTGCATCAACTGCGACGTGTGCGAGCCGGAATGCCCGAATGACGCAATTTCCCAGGGCGAGGAGATCTACGTCATCGACCCGGCAAAGTGTACCGAGTGCGTCGGCCATTTCGATGTACCCCAATGCGTCGCGGTCTGCCCGGTGAACTGCATACCGCTCAATCCAGATTGTCCAGAAACCAAGGAAGCGCTGCAACAGAAATATCTGCGGCTGATGGCGCAGAAGCAGAGCGTCTGACGAACTGTTTCATCGGTCCGTCGGAGCCGTGCTATTTCTGGCATGCGGGACAGTAAAAGGTGGAGCGCTGGCCTTGGCGCAGTTGGAGGATAGGCGTGCGACAGACTCGGCAGGGTAAGCCGGTACGTCCGTATACGCAATATTGCTGCTGGAAATAGCCCGAACTGCCGTCGCTGTGGACGAAATCGCGCAGGCTGCTGCCGCCAGCCGCGAGCGCCCGTTTCAGCGTCGACTTGATCGCAGCCGCGAGCGCCTCGTAGCGCGCGAGCGATAGCCGCCCTGCCGCGGCGCGCGGATCGATGCGTGCGTGGAACAGGCTTTCGTTGGCGTAGATGTTGCCGACGCCAACGACGATGCTCGCGTTCATCAGGACCAGCTTGATCGGCGCCTTGCGCGAGCGCGTGGCCGCGTGCAGAAGCTTGCCGGTGAACGCGTCCTCCAGCGGCTCGGCGCCCAGGCCGGCGAGCAGGGGATGGCGCGCGATCTCTCCTCCTTCCCACAGCACGGCGCCGAAGCGGCGCGGGTCGCGCAAGCGCAGCAACCTTTTGCCCAGAAGCAGGTCGAAGTGCTCATGTGGCTGCGCTTTGGCCCGGGCGTCCATAATGCGCAGGCTTCCCGACATGCCCAGGTGCAGGATTAGCCAGCCTGCGTGTCCGTTTGCGCTGCAGTCGATGAGGATATATTTGCCGCGGCGCACGACGCGAACGATACGCCGGCCGGTGACGCGCGCGGCCAGATCGAGCGGTATCGGCCAGCGCAGCCTGCGCTCGCTCACGCGTACGCCGGTGATGCGTTTGCCGGTCAGATAGGGTTCGATACCGCGGCGGGTGATCTCGACTTCGGGTAGTTCAGGCATGGCTTGCGCAGACCGGTTTTTCTTGTACTGGCGAACAAATATACATAATATGTACCCCCCACGCTGAGCTATTCACGCAACGATGACTTTTCCGCGTCTTTCCGCCGTTCCCTTTCTGCGTTTGACCCTGATTGCGGGTTTGGGCCTGGTGCTGGCTGCGTGCGCGCATCAACCGCCGCAGCAGGCGGCCCCCGCCGCCGCGCCGACGGTGACCCAGGGGCAGGGCGGGCCGGCACCGAAGCGGGCCGACGTGCCTGCAGCCGTCCCCGCAGCCGCAGCCAAACCAGATCTGCCCAAGCAGGAACTCACCGAGGACGTGCTGTACGAGTATCTGCTTGCGGAAATTGCCGGCCAGCGCGGCGCCCTCGGCATGTCGGCGCAGGCCTACGTTGATTTGGCGAAGCACACGCGCGATCCGCGTATCGCCAAGCGGGCGGTCGAGGTCGCTTTGTACGCGCGCATGCCCGGCGCCGCGCTCGACGCTGCCAGGATATGGTACGAGACCGACCCGTCCTCGATGCAGGCCTTGCAGGCGCTTACCAGCCTGCTGGTCGCAGCCAAACGCCAGGAGGAGGCGCTGCCCTATCTGCAAAAGCTGCTCGAACGCGACGCGAGCGGCAATGATTTCCTGCAATTGAACCGCCTGTTCGCCAACAACCAGGACAAGGCGCTGACACTCAAGCTGGTGCAGCAATTGGCACGGCCCTACCCTCAGGTGGCGCAGGCGCATTTCGCCATCGCCCAGGCAGCCGCTGGCGCCGGGAACAGCGAACTCGCCTTGGCTGAAGTGCGCGCGGCATCCAAGCTCAAGCCGGACTGGGAATTGGCTGCGCTGCTGGAGGCGCAACTGCTGCAGCGACAGTCGAATGCGCTGGCGCTGCAGCACCTGGCCGCTTTCCTCAAGCAATATCCAAAGGCGCGGGAAGTGCGCATGAGTTATGCGCGCTTGCTTGTGGCCGAGCGCAAATATACCGAGGCGCGCGCAGAGTTCCAGACGCTGTCCAAGGACTTCCCCGACAACGCGGACGTGGTGTTTGCGGTCGGGGCGCTGTCGCTGCAGCTGCAGGATTACGCGCAGGCGGAAGCAAACTTCAAGCGCTTGCTCACGCTGGCCTACCACGACAAGAATACGGTGCGTCTGTACCTGGGCCAGATCGCCGAGGAGCAGAAAAATTACCCGGAGGCGCTGCGCTGGTATGACGAAGTCACCAGCGGCGAGCTGTATCTGCAGGCGCAGATACGCTATGCACTGGTGCTCAACAAGGAAGGCAAGCTCGATGCGGCGCGCGCGCACCTGCACCAAGTGCAGGCCGACAGCATCGAGGGACGGGCGCAACTGGTACTGGCCGAGGCGCAGATGCTGCGCGAAGCCAACCGGCCGCAGGAAGCGTTCGACCTGATCGGGGCCGCATTGAAGAAGATGCCCGACCAGCCGGACTTGCTCTACGATTACGCCATGGTGGCGGAGAAGCTCGGGCGCATGGACGTGCTCGAGACCAGTCTGAAAACGCTGATACGGCTGCAGCCCGACCATGCACAAGCCTACAACGCGCTCGGCTATTCGCTTGCCGATCATAACCTGCGCCTGCCCGAGGCGCATCAATTGATAGAGAAAGCGCTGCAGCTTGCGCCCAACGACCCGTTCATCATCGACAGCATGGGCTGGGTGCTGTATCGGATGGGCAAGAACAAACAGGCGCTGGAATACCTGCGCAGGGCCTATAGCGCTCGCTCCGACCCGGAGATTGCGGCGCACCTGGGCGAAGTGCTGTGGGTTGCCGGAGAGCGCGACGAAGCGGAGAAGATCTGGCAGGAGGCGGTCAAGAAGACACCGGGCAACGAGGCCCTAAACAGCACCATCAAGCACTTCAAGCCTTAGCATAATCAAGCGGTAGGCAATCAAGGTGCCTCCGGCGGTGCAAAAGCTCTTATTCTGCGAACAAGGGGGGATGCATCTCCCCTTGTCCCCCGAGAGGGATCGAGATCTTCCGGGCGTAAATCCCCCCCCGCAGATGCGACGTCGGCGGAAATCGGCGCAATCCCGAAACTGCCAACATCAAGCGTTTGCCAGCGATTAACACGGGTTTTAAAGCATTCGTCATGCGCTACGCATTTATCTGGGTCTGCCTGTTGCTCGCTGGCTGCGCGACCATCCAACAGCAAGCGGCTCCGGCGGGGTCCATCGGCGAAGACTTCTATCTTTCGGGCCGGGTGTCGGTGAAACACGGGACCGAGGCGGCGAGTGGCAGAATAAGCTGGCAACATCACCCGGACAGCGACGATTTGCTGCTTTCAAATCCGTTTGGCCAGGGCGTGGCCCGCATCGTCCGGCGCGACGGTCTGGTGACCCTTACCACGTCGGACCAAAAGGTGTATCAGGCGAAGGACGTAGAGGACCTGACCGAGCAAGCGCTGGGCTGGCGCCTGCCGCTTGCGGGCTTGTCCGACTGGGTGCGCGGCCGCGCAGCCGCCGGTGCGCCGGCGCAGACGCGGCTGGACAGTTCTCATCGGCTCGCCGAGTTAAGGCAGTCGGGCTGGCTGGTGGAGTTCCTCGATTACAATGATGCCAGCGGCTTACCCTCACAGCTGCGTCTGTCGCGCGAAGACGCGCAGATTCGCTTGGTGATCGATCAGTGGCGGGCCGAACCGTGAACACCTGGCAGCAAGCGTGGCCCGCTCCGGCCAAACTGAACCTGTTCTTGCACGTCACCGGGCGTCGCGCCGACGGCTATCACACCCTTCAGACGGCATTTCGGCTGATCGAATTGTCCGACACGCTGCGATTCAGCCCGCGTGCCGACGGCAAAATCGCGCTCGCGCGGCCGCTTGCGGGCGTAGCGCCGGAGCAGGACCTTTGCCTGCGGGCCGCGGCTCTGCTAAAACAGGCGACGGGGCATAGCGGAGGCGTCGATATCGAAGTCGATAAACGTATCCCCATCGGCGGTGGGCTGGGCGGCGGCAGTTCGGACGCTGCCACCACCCTGATCGCGCTCAATCACCTGTGGCGGCTGGGCCTGAAACGGGGCGCGTTGCAGCAGCTGGGTCTGGAACTGGGCGCGGATGTTCCGGTATTTGTATTCGGTGAGAATGCTTTTGCCGAAGGCGTAGGCGAGCAACTGACGCCCGTGGCGCTGCCAGCCGCCTGGTACCTGGTGCTGGTGCCGCCGGTGCATGTGCCTACAGCCGCCGTTTTTGCCGCGCCCGAATTGACACGGGAGGCAAAACCGATCAAAATTACGGCCTTTTTCGGCGGGCTGAAACGACGCACCTTGCGTAATGACCTCGAGCCCGTAGTGAGCAAACGCTATCCTGAAGTGGCGCGCCATCTGGCCTGGCTGAAACAGCACGGCGAGGCGCGCATGAGCGGTTCCGGCGCCTGCGTGTATGCCGAATTCTCCACTGAATCCGCGGCGCGCGCGATCCATGCGCAGTTGCCGCGGGCAATGAGCGGGCTGGTGGCACGAGGCTTGGAACGTCATCCGCTGCATGCGTTGAGCGAGTAACCGGGTATTGAAAAAGGGGGCACGCCCCCTTTTATATCCCCCAGGTCAGAGGCTGTTGCGATGAGAGTGTTTTCGTAATCGGGTCGTGTTTCGGCTGTTTCGAAAGTTTTTCAACAGCCTGTTAGATTTTTGGGGAGTCGCCAAGTGGTAAGGCACCGGATTTTGATTCCGGCATTCGTAGGTTCGATCCCTACCTCCCCAGCCAGCAATCGATGGGCCCGCCGCTGCTCCGAGGCAGGTGTGGGCGGATAGTTCGCGCGCTGATACAACTAGGTTTCAGACATGGCTTACGATCACCTGATGATTTTTGCCGGCAGCGCCAATCCGCAATTGGCTGCGGCGGTGGCGAAGCGTCTCAATATCCGGCTGGGCAGCGTCAGCGTCGGCCGCTTTTCCGACGGCGAGGTGATGATCGAGTTGATGGAAAACGTGCGCGGCCGGGACTGCTTCGTACTGCAATCTACCTGCATGCCCACCAACGACAACCTGATGGAAGTCTTGATCATGATCGATGCGCTGAAGCGCGCATCGGCGGCCCGCGTCACCGCCGCGCTGCCCTATTTCGGCTACGCGCGCCAGGACCGGCGGCCGCGCTCCGCCCGCGTGGCCATCAGTTCCAAGGTGGTTGCCAACATGCTCGAAGCCGTGGGCGTGGACCGGGTGCTCACCATGGATCTGCACGCCGACCAGATCCAGGGTTTCTTCGATGTGCCGGTGGACAATATCTACGCAGCGCCCATCCTTCTGGGCGATCTGTGGCGGCACGGCTACGAGGACCTGCTGGTGGTCTCGCCCGACGTCGGCGGCGTGGTGCGAGCGCGTGCGCTGGCGAAGCGCCTGGAATCTGACCTGGCCATCATCGACAAGCGCCGCCCCAAGGCGAACGATGCCGAGGTGATGAACATCATCGGCGACGTCAAGGGCCGCACCTGCGTCATCATGGATGACATGGTCGACACCGCAGGCACCCTGGCCAAGGCGGCGCAGGCGCTCAAAAACGAGGGCGCGATCAAGGTGCTCGCCTATTGCACCCACCCGGTGCTGTCGGGCGGGGCGGTGGAGCGCATCGCCAATTCGGCGCTGGACGAGGTGGTCGTCACCGACTCCATCCCGCTGCGCGAAGACGCGAGGAAGTGCAGCAAGATACGCGTGCTCTCGGTGGTCGACTTGCTGGCGGAAACGATATTGCGCATCAGCAACGAGGACTCGGTGAGTTCCTTGTTTAGCGAGTGAAGAACAAAGTTCAGCTACGGGTTTCAGTTTTTCAAACGGCGGTACCTGGTCGCGGGGCCGCCATAACCAGGAGTGCAACATGCAAATCGAAGTCAACGCGCAAAAGCGCAGCAAGCAGGGCACCGGAGCGAGCCGCCGCCTGCGCCGTGAAGGCAAAACCCCCGGTATCGTCTACGGGGGCAAACAGCCGGCGGTGGTTATCGAGCTCGATCACAATGCGCTGTTCCACCAGTTGCGCCAGGAGGCATTCCACGCTTCCGTGCTGACGCTCAATGTCGAAGGCGCAAAGGAGCAGGTGCTGCTGCGCGCGGTCAACATGCATCCATTCAGGCTCGAAGTACAGCACATCGACTTCCAGCGCGTTTTGGCGGACGTGAAAATCCAGATGAAAGTGCCGCTGCACTTTACCAATGCCGATCAGTCGCCGGGCGTGAAATTATCGGGCGGTATCGTCAGTCACGTCATGAGCGATCTCGAGATCCGCTGCCTGCCGGCGGACCTGCCAGAGTTCATCGAGGTCGACCTGAAAGATCTGGCGCTGGGCAACACCGTACACGTTAAGGATCTGCAGCTGCCCAAGGGCGTGGAAGCGATCCTGCATGGTGGCGAAAACCCGCCCGTGGCCGTGGTGCAGATACCGCGCGCGATGGTGGCGGACGAGGCTGCCGATGCCGCAGCCGCCGCCGAAGCGGCGCGGGCGGCGTCCGAGGTTCCCACGAGCAAGCAGTCCGCCGAACCGGCCGCTGCCGAAAAGGGCGGGGACAAGGACAAGGGCGACAAGAAGCCAGAGAAATCGGACAAGAAATAGCAGGCCGCTGGTCCGCTTCGACTACAGGCAGAGGCGCTGGCCTCTGCCTGTTTTTTTAGGGCGGCGTCAATATGCCGATCAAACTCATCGTCGGTCTGGGCAATCCGGGCAAAAAATACGAGAGCACGCGCCACAACGCCGGCTTCTGGTTGGTCGGGCAGCTGGCCGAGCAGCATCGGCTGACGCTGAGGAAGGAACCCAGGTTCCACGCCCTGGCGGCCAGGCTGGACACCGCCTCCGGGTCAGTGTGGCTGCTCCTTCCACAGACCTGGATGAACGAATCGGGCATGGCGGTGGCTGCGATGGCGCAGTTCCACAAGATCGCGGCCGACGAAATCCTGGTGGTGCACGACGAGCTCGATCTGCCGCCCGGAGGCGCGAAAATCAAACAAGGCGGCGGCCATGCGGGCCACAACGGTTTGAGGGACATTATCGAGAAACTGGGCACGCCGGATTTCTGGCGTCTGCGCATCGGCATCGGCCATCCGCGCGATGTTGCCGCAAGTGAACAGGAGGTGGCCGATTTCGTGCTTCACCCCCCGCGCCAGGAAGAACAGGCTTTGATCGATGCGCTGATCGACCGCGGTGTCGCGGTGTTCGAGCTGATACTCGCGGACAATATGGCGGCTGCGATGCACAAGCTGCACACCAAACCCAAACCTCAGACTTCGGGCACCCCGGGGCTGAGCAGCGCGAAGTGAGCTATAGGGCCAGCCCCTCCTGCATTTCCCCCAAACCGGTTTAAGGTCCCAAACATGTCTCTCAAATGCGGTATCGTCGGCTTGCCCAATGTCGGCAAATCCACGCTGTTCAACGCGCTCACCAAGGCCGGCATCGCGGCGGAGAACTACCCTTTCTGCACCATCGAGCCCAACGTCGGCATCGTCGAGGTGCCCGATGCGCGGCTGGCGCAACTGGTCGCCATCGCCAAGCCGCAAAAAACCATTCCTGCGGTGGTCGAGTTCGTCGATATCGCCGGCCTGGTTGCCGGCGCATCCAAGGGCGAGGGCCTGGGAAACAAGTTCCTCGCCAATATCCGCGAAACCGACGCCATCGCGCATGTGGTGCGTTGTTTCGTCGACGACAACGTGGTGCACGTCGCCGGCAAAATCGATCCGCTGAACGATATCGAGACCATCAACACCGAACTCGCCCTGGCCGACCTGGCGACGGTGGAAAAGACCATGGCGCGCTACGCCAAAGTCGCGAAGTCGGGCGACAAGGAAGCGCAGCGCATCATGGCGGTGCTGGAAAAGGTGCTGCCGGTGCTGAATCAGGCGAAGCCTGCGCGCAGTCTGGCGCTTGCGCGCGAGGAGCAACTGTTGCTGCAGCCGCTGTGCCTGATGACGGCCAAACCGGCGATGTATGTCGCCAACGTCGACGAAAACGGCTTCAGCGGCAACCCGCTGCTCGCGCGCGTGGAGGACTACGCCAAGGCGGAGGGTGCGCCGGTGGTCGCGATCTGCGCCGCCATCGAGGCGCAAATGGCCGACCTCGACGACGAGGAAAAGAAGATTTTTCTCGCGGACATGGGCCTGGACGAACCGGGCCTGGACCGGCTGATCCGTGCCGGCTACGCATTGCTCGGCCTGCAGACCTATTTCACCGCCGGCCCCAAGGAGGTGCGCGCCTGGACCGTGCAGATCGGCGCGACCGCGCCGCAGGCGGCCGGCGTCATCCACACCGACTTCGAGCACGGCTTCATCCGCGCCGAGGTGATTTCATACGCCGATTTCGTCGCCTGCAAGGGCGAACAGGGTGCGAAGGAAGCCGGCAAGATACGCCTCGAGGGCAAGGATTACTTGGTGCGTGACGGCGACGTCATGCATTTTCGCTTCAACGTCTGACGTTCCGCGCCGGCCGAGCGGGCCAGTGCGCGCTGTGGCGGGCTAGATGCCGCCGAGACAGAGGTACTTGACCACGAGAAAGTCCTCGATGCCGTACTTCGAGCCCTCGCGTCCGATGCCCGATTCCTTCACGCCGCCGAAGGGTGCGACTTCGGTGGAAATAAGGCCGGTATTGATGCCGACGATGCCGTATTCCAGCGCCTCGGCCACGCGCCAGACGCGGCCGATGTCGCGACCGTAGAAGTAGGCGGCGAGACCGAATTCGGTGTCGTTCGCGAGGCGGATCGCCTCGGCGTCGTCCTTGAAGCGGAACAGCGGCGCCACCGGGCCGAAGGTTTCCTCGCGCGTCACCTGCATGCTCGGAGTGACGCCGGTGAGCACGGTGGGCTCGAAGAACAGGCCGCCAAGGGCATGGGGCTTGCCGCCGGTGAGAACCTTCGCCCCTTTGGCCAGCGCGTCGGCAATGTGTTCCTCCACTTTGGCCACCGCGTCCGCGTTGATCAGCGGGCCGGTGGTGACGCCGGACTCCCTGCCGTCGCCTACCTTGAGCGCTTTGACCTTTTCCGCCAGCTTGGCGGCGAAGGCGTCATACACTTTGTCCTGCACCAGGATGCGGTTGGCGCAGACGCAGGTTTGGCCGTTGTTGCGGTACTTCGAGATGATCGCGCCTTCCGCTGCGGCGTCGAGATCGGCGTCTTCGAACACGATGAACGGCGCGTTGCCGCCCAGTTCCATCGAGGTCTTTTTCACCGTGCTGGCGCATTGCGCCATCAGTTTCTTGCCGATTTCGGTGGAGCCGGTGAACGTGAGTTTGCGCACCAGGGGATTGGTGCTCATCTCGCCGCCGATGGCGCCGGCCGAGCCGGTCACCACGGAAAGTACGCCCCTGGGCACGCCGGCGCGTTCGGCGAGTTCGGCCATGGCGAGCGCCGAATAGGGCGTGGCGCTGGCCGGCTTGACCACCATGGTGCAGCCTGCGGCGAGCGCCGGCCCGGCCTTGCGCGTGATCATGGCCGCGGGAAAGTTCCACGGTGTGATTGCGACGCAAACGCCGATCGGCTCTTTCAGCACCACGATGCGTTTGTCCGCCTGGTGCTGCGGAATGGTGTCGCCGTAGATGCGTTTGCCTTCCTCGGCGAACCACTCGATGAAGGAGGCGGCATAGGCGATTTCGCCGCGCGACTCCGCCAGCGGCTTGCCCTGTTCCGCGGTCATCAGCCGCGCCAGATCCTCCTGGTTGGCCATCATCAATTCGAACCAGCGGCGCAGGACGATCGAGCGTTCCTTGGCGGTGTTGGCGCGCCAGGCGGGGAAAGCCGCGTTGGCCGCGGCAATCGCGCGGCGCGTCTCGGCCACGCCCATCCTGGGCACGGTGCCGAGCTGCGCGCCGTCTGCCGGATTGTTCACTGCAATGGTCGACTTATCGTCGGCGTCCAGCCATGCGCCGTCGATATAGCACTGCTGGCGGAACAGTTTCGCGTCTTTCAGTTCAAGTTGGGTCATGCGCGCGTCTTTCGGGGCATTCATCGAATTCTCCGTGTGATAGAACAGCACTCGCCCGATTGGGCGATGCACCGATTAATTCTAGCGCAAAAAAAACGGCACGAAGCGCGCCGGGTCCGTCGCG
>DAIDTN010000227.1 GCA_027457185.1 Burkholderiales bacterium
TTGCGCTCCTCTAGGGGCACACGCGCGGGCGCAAGCGCCTGCCGCCGTGGGTGCAGCGCGGCGTTGCTCGTCGCTTGTTTGGCTAGCCAAACGGCGCTCCTCGCGCCTTGCGCTGCATCCCAAATTACCCCCGTCGCGCTCATGTGCTGAATGTCAACAGACCCTACCCCTTCACGCACACCACCTGTTTCAGGGTGTGCAGCACGTCGACCAGATCGGACTGATTCGCCATCACCGTGTCGATGTCCTTGTACGCGCCGGGAATCTCGTCGACCACGCCCTGGTCCTTGCGGCAGATCACGCCCTCGGTCTGGCGCACGAGGTCGGCCGCGGAAAACTGCTTCACCGCGGCGCTGCGGCTCATCCTGCGTCCGGCGCCGTGCGCGCAGGAATCGAAACTCTCCGCGTTGCCCTTGCCGCGCACGATATAGCTGCGTGCGCCCATGCTCCCCGGGATGATGCCGAGGTCGCCCGCGCGCGCACGGATCGCGCCCTTGCGCGTGAGCCAGACATCCGCGCCGTAGTGATGCTCCAGCGCGACGTAGTTGTGGTGGCAGTTCACCACTTCGCCGGTGACGTCGAACCCCGGCAGGTGGCGCGCGAGCGCCGCCAGCACCAGGTCGACCATCTCGCGCCGGTTCTGCATCGCGTATTCCTGCGCCCAGTTCACCGCCTCGACATAGTCGCCGAAATGCGCGCTGCCCTCCTCGAAGTAGGCGAGATCGCGATCCGGCAGCCGGATGACCGAGTGCTCCATGTCGCGCCGCGCGAGGCCGATAAAATAGGTGGCGAGCGCATTGCCGATGCCGCGGCTGCCCGAGTGCAGCATCACCCACACGCGGTTGGATTCATCCAGGCACACCTCGATGAAATGATTGCCGCCGCCCAGCGTCCCCATCTGGTTGACCCACTTCGAATGCCTGCCCACGGCCTTCAATAGTTGCGGGTGCTTCTGCGTCATCGCCTCGAGCCGCCGCGCGAACGGCCGCGCCGCGCTCGCGAGCGCGCGGCTGTCGCTGTGCTGCTCGCGCCCGACCGGCACGTCGCGGCTGATCTGGTCGAACACCTTCTTCAGCGAGCGTTCGTCGAGCTGGTTTCCCGTGAGCGACAGCCGGCAGGCGACCATGCCGCAGCCGATGTCGACGCCCCCCGCGGCCGGGATGATCGCCGCGCGCGTGGCGATCACAGCGCCGATGGTCGCGCCGATGCCCAGGTGCACATCGGGCATCGCGGCGACGTGGTGGTGGATGATAGTCAGGCTGGCGATGTTCTCCAGCTGGCGCTTCGAATTCGCGTCGGCGTCGTCGGTCCAGATTTTGACCGGCACGCGCTGCGAAACGAGTTCTTCCCTGATCGGCATTGCCTGGCCTCAATGGCGTCTGTGTCCACCCCGGGCACGAGCCGGCGAACGGGGGAGCAGGCGATGCGGCTTGCACGTCCGCTGGATCGCTCATCGACACCGGCCTGTTCGGGAGATGAGTTCGCGGGCCTTGATTCAGCACAGTTTACTCCGCGCACACTGGAGCTGCGCAAGAACAAGCCCCCCCAATAACATTCCCTCGCCGGTAACACCCTGTTACATCGCCGTTACACCTTTTCGGGCGCCTTCGGGCGGGCGCCTGCCTATACTTACCAGCATCAAGGAGAACGAAACCATGAAAACGATCAAAACAACGCTTCTCGTATCGATGCTGCTGGTGCTCGGCGGATGCATGGTGGTTCCGGTCAATCCCGGACCGCCGCGCTATTACGCGCCGGCCTACGTCGTGCCGTCCATCGGCTTCGGCATCTACGGCCGCGGCCACGGCGGCGGCTACGGTCGCGGCGACGATCGTGGTGACCGCGGCGATCGCGGCGATCGCGGTGATGGTGGTTACGGCCGCCATTGAAGCGGCAGCAATCAGCAAACCGCAGATCAAATCGGCGCGCCGGAGCGCTTGCCAATTTTGATCGGTCTATAAGCCGGAGCGCAAGGCAGCGCTTGGCTATCGGCTAATTCAATGTTCATAAATTAGGTCGCCGCCGCGTGCCTTGTCCTCCAACAGGACTTTCGTTGGGCGTAGGAGGCCCGCCCCCGGGCCGACCAGCGCTACTCCCGCGCCGGCTCCTTGAACACCTCCGCCCTGTGCCAGGCCAGAAACTCCGCATGCGGCAAACACTCCTTGACCTGCGGCTGAATCAACCCGGCGCCGCAGCCAGAAACTCACCGCTTGCCTGGGCAAGGTGGAGCAGCGCTTCGCCGGACGCATCCTGCCGGTCGATGCCGCGGCGCTCCACGTCTGGGCGCAAATCGCGGCGTCCCACGGGGACTTCCTTCGGTCGCGCTCGGAGTTGGCCGGCCGGCCCCTGCCGGTGATGGACGGTCTGATCATGGCCACCGCTCAATGCCACGGTCTCACCGTGGTCACCCGCAACGTGCAGGATTTCGCGGCCTACCCGCAAATCTTCAATCCATGGGCGCTGTAAGTCCGTAATTCCGAGCCGGACGAAGGGCGAACGCCTGAACAGGGTCGTCAATGCCCGGAGAGCCGCTCCCAGAGCGCATCTTCACCCATCACCTCTCGACGGCAGCTGGCGTCAGGCCCCGCCTGTCGTCACTGCGGTCACCACCAACTCCAATTTGCATCGTGCTTGTGCCAGGCTCGAAACACCGGATCGAATTCAGAGTCGGCCAGCCAACGCCGAAGCATGCGGTCGTTCGCGGTGCGAATCCGGTGATCGAACACCTTGCGATACCAGCGTGGCGCAGAACTGCGCAGGGTGATTTCCCTATCGGAATGAAAACGGGCAATTGCCTTGCGCCCGGCCTTGGATCGGGGGTCGAGTTGCGCCCAGTGGCCGAACGGAAGACGGGACTCCCAGTCGTGCAGCACCCAGTAATACTCGTGCCGCTCCCGCTTGCGGCGAAATGTACGTGCCATGACATAGCTCCAGAAATTGGTAACTAGGTCATGGCGATCTCCTTTCTTGGGCAAATTCGGAACTCATCATTACTTAACGCTCGTCCGCCGATTTCGCTGACTCCCCCCAACCTCTCGATCAGCGCGCGGGTCGCGCAGATTGGGGTTGGCAGTGGAAAGCTTGGCACGCATGCTGGAAGATAAAGACTGGCGGCAGCGCGGCTCATTCGCGGCGGCTTTGATCATATGAACTCGGAACGCGAACTTCGGCCGGTAACTCACGGCACCGAAAATCGCGGAAGGGTCGAAACCGCGAGCTATGCCGCTTCCACTTCCACCAATTCTCTCATCGAGACAGGAACGGGTATTGGCTGACCCTCCTGCTTGAGGCCTTCGATATGGAATTCAATGGCCTCTCGAATAAGCGAAAGAACCTCTTCCTTGGTTGCGCCGGCCGCGATGCAACCGGGAAGGTTCGGAACGTGAGCTCCGTAGGAGGAAGGGCCTTTTTCAACAACTACGAGGTATCGCATAGGTATCACTCCTGTTTTTTTAGACCCGCCTGCTTTAGCGCGCTGTTCAGCGTACCAGGCGGTATGTCCACGCGAGCTTTCCCCGATATCGTGACTGTCCCTGTCTTTGCCGTCGTTGGTGCCGAGGTCGTGGTCGTCCGGATGGAACTCTGCATCCAGGCCGAGCGTCGCGCTATCGAGCAGAGCCAACAACGCCTTGTCGCAATGTTAGCGCGTGCGGCAGCCGCAATTGCGTCGCTTTGCGCCGAATGATATGATTACATCAACCATATCAATTGAGGTAACGACCATGATCCGCGAAGCCGCTGCAATGACCGTACGCCAAAACCTCGGCGAGTTGCTGAATGAGGTCCAGTACCGGCACGGGAAAGTGCTGATCACCAAGGCCGGCAAACCTGTGGCCGCGCTGGTCGACATCGCCATGTTCACGCGCCTGCGCAAGCTCGATGAAGAGTTCGACCGGATGCGCGCCGAGCTGGCGCAGGCGTTCGCAGGTATGACGGAAAAGGCGGTGGACGCGCTTGTCGCAGATGCGGTGAAGGACGTGCGCGCGCGGCGCAGGAAGAAGTGAAGGTCGTACTCGATACCAACGTCCTGCTCTCGGGGTTGATGTTCCCCGAGGGAACACCCGGACGCATCGTCGCGGCATGGGTCGAAGTCCGGTTCGAGGTGGCGTTCTCCCTGGACCAGCTTGCCGAGATCGGCAGGGTTCTCGAATATCCGAAGATCCGCCGCAGACTTGGATGGGACGATGAGAGAATCGAGTTGTTCATCAAACAGCTTTACATCCGGGCCGAGGTGGTCGAACTCGGAACGATAACGGTCGGCGTTCCGCGCGACCCGAGCGACGCGCCGATTCTGGCGACGCTCGCAGCCGCCAAAGCCGACGTTCTGGTGACGGGCGACGGCGATCTGCTCGCCCTGCGCGACAAGTACCCGATCGAGACGCCCGCCGAGTTCGTCCGTCGCCTGTGAGCGGTCAACGCGAGCATGTGCACTCCGTCACTCCCCGCCCCCGCTACTCCCGCGCCGGCTCCTTGAACAC
>DAIDTN010000228.1 GCA_027457185.1 Burkholderiales bacterium
TGCGCTGATCGCCTCGGGCAAGACCTACGAACAGGAAGGCGCGCTATGGCTCAGGACCACCGACTTCGGCGACGACAAGGACCGCGTGATGCGCAAGTCCGACGGCAGCCACACCTATTTCGTGCCCGACGTCGCCTACCATGTGACCAAATGGCAACGCGGTTTCAAGTATGCCGTCAACATCCAGGGATCGGACCATCACGGCACGGTGGCGCGGGTGCGCGCGGGCCTGCAGGCGCTCAACGCAGTAACGGGAGCCGGCATCCCGCGCAACTACCCCGAATACGTGCTGCACAAGATGGTCACGGTGGTGAAGGGCGGCGAGGAGGTAAAGCTGTCCAAGCGCGCCGGCAGTTACGTCACGGTGCGCGAACTGATCGACGAGGTCGGGCGCGACGCGGTGCGTTTCTTCCTGGTTTCGCGCAAGGCCGACACCGAGTTTGTGTTCGATATCGACCTGGCGAAGTCGCAGACCGAGGACAACCCGGTCTATTACGTGCAATATGCGCACGCGCGCATCTGCTCGGTTCTGGCGCAGGCAGGCGAGGCGCCAGCACCGCTTGCCGCCGCCGACCTCGCCCCGCTCGCCCTCCCGCGCGAACTCGCCCTGGCGCAGCGCCTGGGGGAATTTCCGGAAACGCTGGCAGAGGCGGCGCTCGGATTTGCGCCGCACACGGTAGCGTTCTACCTGCGCGAACTGGCGGGAGAGTTCCACAGCTACTATAATGCCGAGCGCATACTCGTCGCCGACGAGAAACTGAGATTGGCGCGACTGGCCTTGATCCTCGCCGTGCGCCAAGTGCTGCAAAACGGTCTTGCGCTGCTGGGCGTGAGCGCTCCTGAGAAGATGTAAGGCGCCGTTTCAGATTTATCGAAACGGCCCCGTCTTAGGGAAGTATGAGGGGAAGTATCCCCTCATTTTGTAATGAGCGATAAATGGCCAAAGACAATAAATCGAGAGCAGCGGCAAGAAAAAAAAGCAGCGGCGGCACCCTGCTTGGGATGTTCATCGGCCTTATCCTCGGGCTATGCATCGCCGTCGGCGTCGCATGGTACATGAACAAGACCCCGATCCCGTTCCTCACCATGGCCAAGCCGCCGGAGAAAGCGGCGATTGAGCCGGGCAAGGCGATAGTCAAGCCGGACGAAAAGACTACACAGCAAGCGGAAAAACCGCGCTTCGAATTCTATAAGATCCTGCCCGGCGCCGAGGAACCCGTGACCGAGCAGCAAATCAAGCAGGCGGCCAAAGCGGGCGCGCCGGCGGAAAACTACCTGCTGCAGCTCGGCGCGTTTCAAAATCCCGCCGATGCCGACAACCTGAAGGCGCGGCTTGCGTTAATCGGGGTGGAGGCGAGCGTCGAACCGATCGATCTGCCCGAGAAAGGCACGCAGTACCGGGTGCGCGTCGGGCCGTACAACAACGTGGAAGAAATAAACCGCGTGCGCCAGAACTTGGCACAGAACGGAATCGAGGCTTCGCTGGTCAGAATAAAAGATCCCGGCTCGCAGTGAGCGCAGGGCGTTTTTTGGAGAATAAAATGCTGAAACAGCTGTTCACGGGTTTGATCGTGTTATTCGCAGCAGGTCTGGCGCAAGCCCAGCCCACCGCGGGCGTCGAGTATCGGGCGCTTGCCGTGGCGCAACCTACCGATATCCCGGGCAAGATCGAAGTCATCGAGTTCTTTTGGTACGGCTGCCCGCACTGCTACGAATTCGAGCCCGTGCTCGAGCCCTGGGTGAAAAAACTTCCGAAAGATGTACATTTCCGCCGCGTTCCAGCCATGTTCAATGACGAATATGCGCGAGGCGCGCGCGCCTACTATGCGCTCGACGCAATCGGCCAGGAGGAGCGCCTGCACAAAGCGCTGTTCGATGCCATCCACACGGGCGCGAGGCTCAGGGTGGGGGACGAAGCGGCGCTGACTGAATGGCTGGGCAAACACGGCGTAGACACCAAAAAATTCGCCGCTGCCTACCACTCCTTCAGCGTCGACAGCGAATTGAGTCGCGCGGCGCAGCTTACTCAGGCGTATAAGATCGACGGCGTGCCTTCGATGGCGGTCAACGGCAAGTATGTCGTCAACACCGACAACATAAAGTCGTTCCAGCAACTGCTCGGGGTCACCGATTACCTGATCGATATGGTGCGCAAGCAAGGCGGCGGCAAGGCCGCGCCGAAAAAGTAGAGATTATCGCCGCGCGAGGGGATCGCACCCCTCACGTTCTCCTGTTCAGGAACCGCGTCGCCATCCGTACGCGTTAGGGCTGATCCGACCCGCCGCCGGGCTTTGGCAAAATTCGCCGGTTCGGCATATCATCCGGGCTTCCAACCTGGCCCGGGAAACGCACGATGATCCTCCTCAGAAAAGCCTTGGCGGCGCTTTTGTTCACGCTTGCGGCTACGCTCGCCCAGGCACAATCCGGACCGGAGCTCGGCCGCGACTACATCCGGCTCGACCCGCCCCACCCGGTGGCGAGCGGCGGCAAGATCGAGGTCATCGAATTTTTCTACTACGGCTGTCCCGTCTGCTACGAGCTCGAGCCGAAGCTGTCGCGCTGGTATTTCAACGCGCCCGATTCGATCGCGCTGCGCCGCGTGCCGGCGCTGTCCTCGGACAACTGGGACAATTTCGCCAAATTGTTCTATACGCTCGAAGCCATGGGCGACCTCGCACGCCTGCATTGGCCGGTATACGACAACTTCCACTTCAGGGGCATGAAGCTGAACGAGGAGCCGGTGATGGCCGACTGGGTGGCCCACAATGGCCTGGACAAGAAAGAATTTCTTCGCATTTACCATTCGCCCGAAATCCAGGCGAAGCTGGCGACCGCGCGCGAAATGACCAAGAGCTACGAAATTACGGGCGTTCCCAGCATCGTGGTCGACGGCAAGTTCCTGACTTCGGCGCGCATGGCCGGCAGCACGGACAAGCTGATGCATGTAGTCGAACAGCTGGTTGAGCTGGCGCGCAAGGAGCGCGGGAAGTAGCGACGCCGGTGCCGCTCAGGGTTTTCATCAACCGGCAGCTGCAGCGGCATCGGGGCGCGCTGGCGCGGTCTTACCCCGCTCAGCCGCCGCTCCGAGTCTGGCCGCGGCGCGCGGTCGTAGGGATGGATGATCTGCGCCGATTCAGACAGCGGATGGGCGGGCAAACGGCACAGGAAAGCGGATCCGCCGGATTGCGCTGACCCTACGCCTTTTTTGTCGATCCGGTATTCGGCCCTGCCTTGTCCGCGCCCAGGCGCAGACTGACGTAGGCGCCCGGCGCATCCTCGATCACCTGCAATCCGCCATCCCCGGGCACGCGCGCGGCGACTTTGACACCACCGTTATTCTTGTCCATCCAGGCCTGCCAGTCGTTCCACCACGAACCTTCGTGGCGCGCGGCCGTCCCCAGCCACTGTTCCGGATCCTCCGGAAACTCCGGGTTGGTCCAGTAGCAGTACTTGTTCGCCGCCGGCGGATTGACGATGCCGGCGATGTGGCCGGAGCCGCCGAGCACGAAACGCACTTTCCCGGACAGGACGCGCGCTCCCTTGTACACCGATTTCCACGGCGCGATATGGTCTTCGGCGGTGGAAATGAAATACGCCGGGATTTTGATTTTGCTGATGTCAATCGGCACCCCGTCCAGGCTGATGCCGCCCGGGTCTTTCAGCTTGTTGCCAAGGTACATATTGCGCAGATAGAAGCTGTGCATTTTCGCCGGCATGCGCGTTGAATCCGAGTTCCAGTAAAGCAGGTCGAACGGGAACGGATCCTTGCCCATCAGGTAATTGTTCACCACGAACGACCAGATCAGGTCGTTGGAGCGCAGCATGTTGAACGTGCCGGCCATCTCCGAGCCTTCGAGATAGCCGCGCTGGTTCATGCGCCGTTCCAGGTTCTCGACCTGCTTCTCGTCGATGAATACGCCCAGTTCGCCGGGGATGGAAAAATCGAGCAGCGACACGAAGAACGTCGCGCTGGCGGCGCGCTTGTCTTTTTTCGCCGCCATCACCCCGAGCGCCGCGCCGAGCAAAGTCCCGCCGAGACAGTAACCAATCACATTCGCCTGTTTCTCGCCGGTGGCTGTTTCGATCGCAGCCAACGCGTCGTCCGGACCCTGGTGCAGGTAGTCTTCGAACGTTTTGCCCGCGTATTACTTGCCCGGATTGACCCATGAAATCACGAATACCGTGTGCCCCTGGTCCACCGCCCACTTGATGAAGGAGTTCGAAGCGCGCAGATCGAGGATGTAGTACTTGTTGATCCAGGGCGGAATGATCAGGAGCGGGCGCTTGTACACTTTCTTCGTGCTCGGCTGGTACTGGATCAGCTGCATCAGTTCGTTCTGGTAGACCACCTTGCCCGGCGTGGTGGCGATGTTCTTGCCCATCTTGAACGCCTTGGCGTCGGTCATGCTGATCTGCAGCTGGCCGTCGCCGCGCTCGATGTCGGCGAGCAGGTTGTTCAGGCCGCGCAGCAGGTTCTCTCCACCCGAAGCGAGCGTCTCGCGCACCACCTCCGGGTTGGTCAGTGCAAAATTCGAGGGCGAAAGCGCGTCGATGTACTGGCGCGTGAAAAAATCCACTTTCTTGCGCGCGTCGGCGGGCAGGTGCTCGACGTTCGACACGGCCTGGTGGATGTGACGCGCTGCGATCAGGTACGACTGCTTGAGGTAGTCGAACAGAAAATGGTTCTCCCAGTCTTCGTGGCGAAAACGGTTGTCGCCTTTGCGCGGCACGGCGACCGGTTCCGCCTTCTGTCCGAGCATGTGCATCCAGCTGCTTTGCCACAGGCGCGTGTAGTCCCAGAACATGTTCATCTGTGCCTCGGCGAGCTGTTGCGGCTTGGCGAACATCAGCGCCGACAGATCCATGAATGCCTTGGCGATGCCGAACTCGTCGGCAGCGACCGAGTTCTGCGTTTCGGCCTGGCGCTTGAGAAAATTCCCTATGACGCGGCTGGAGCGCTCGGCGACCTCGCCAAATATCTGGGCCGAATCGGCGCCTGCTGCGTCGGGTTTGGCTTGCTCCTTGCTCATGTTGCGACTCCTTCGCGAAATGCGTGGTCCCGCCGATAGCGGATCAGGCCACCCGGCGGCGCGGCGGCATGCGGAAATTGCGGGATTTGCGGCGCATTCATGTTTGAGACAGGTCCGGCTTAGGCTAGAATGCAGCTACGATCAGACTTGGCAAGCTCCAACAGACGTAATTTTCGCAAATATTTGCGATCCCCGCCATTTATGTTGCCGCGAAATATGAGTACCGGCCCCCACACCCGCGAAGATACCTACAGCATCAGCGACTTGGCGCGCGAATTCGATGTCACGCCGCGGGCGATTCGCTTCTATGAGCATCAGGGACTGCTCGCGCCGCAGCGCTCGGGCAGCCGGCGCATCTATGCCAAACGCGACTATGTGCGCCTGAAACTGATCCTGCGGGGCAAGCGTCTGGGCCTGTCCCTGTCCGAGGTGGCGGCGATGTTCGATTTATACGATTCGGCCCGGGACGAGAAGCCGCAGTTGGCGCAATTCCTCGCCGCGCTGGCCGAACGGCGCGAGCAGCTCCAGCGGCAACGCGCCGATATCGACGAGATGCTCGGGGAGATCGCGGTATTCGAAGTGCAGAGCCGCAAGATTCTTGCGGGCGATCGCAGATCGGGGCGCAAACGCACATGATGAGACTGGACGGGTGAAACCATGATCGACATTCCTTCCCTGCCTTTCGATCTCGGCGAAGACACCGACATGCTGCGCGACACCGTGCGTGCCTTCGCCGCGAGCGAGATTGCCCCGCGCGCGGCCGAGATCGACCGCGCCAACGAATTTCCCGCAGACCTGTGGCGCAAGTTCGGCGCGCTCGGCCTGCTCGGCATCACCGTCGGCGAAGCATATGGCGGCACGGCGATGGGCTATCTCGCGCATATCGTCGCGATGGAGGAGATCAGCCGCGCCTCCGCCTCGGTCGGCCTGTCCTACGGCGCCCACTCCAACCTGTGCGTGAACCAGATCCACAGGAACGGCACCGAGGCGCAGCGAAAAAAATACCTGCCCAAGCTGATCTCCGGGGAACATGTAGGTGCGCTCGCCATGTCCGAGCCCGGCGCCGGGTCGGACGTCGTGAGCATGCGCCTCAAAGCGGAATTCAGGGACGGCAAGTTCATCCTCAACGGCAACAAGATGTGGATCACCAACGGCCCGGACGCCGACGTGCTGGTCGTGTATGCGAAAACCGACGGCGCTGCCGGGCCGCGCGGCATCACCGCCTTCCTCATCGAGAAAGGATACCCGGGGTTTTCCACAGCGCAAAAGCTGGACAAGCTCGGCATGCGCGGATCCAACACCGGCGAACTGGTGTTCCGCGACTGCGAAGTCCCGGAAGACAACATCCTCGGCGGCATGGGCCGCGGCGTCAATGTGCTGATGAGCGGCCTGGATTACGAACGCGCGGTACTCTCCGGCGGGCCGCTCGGGATCATGGCGGCGTGCATGGACGTGGTCATCCCCTATGTGCACGAACGCAAGCAGTTCGGCCAGCCGATCGGCGAATTCCAGCTGATGCAGGGCAAGCTCGCCGATATGTACACCACCATGAACGCCTGCCGCGCCTACGTCTACGCCGTGGGCAAGGCGCTCGACCGCGGCAATCTGAAGGGGACCGGCGCGCGCAAGGATGCCGCGGGCGCCATCATCTACGCCGCCGAGAAAGCCACCTGGATGGCGGGCGAGGCGATCCAGGCCCTGGGCGGCATGGGCTATATCAACGAGACCCCGACCGGCCGCCTGTGGCGCGACGCAAAGCTGTACGAGATCGGCGCCGGCACCTCGGAAATCCGCAGGATGCTGATCGGGCGGGAGCTATTCAGTGAGACCAGGTGATGCCGCACTACGCAGCAGTACAGGTGCCTGCGCCGGCGGCATTTGCGATAGACGCGTCTGCTATTTGAAAGGAAAGCCATGAACGATCCGATCGTCATCGTCTCTGCCGCGCGCACCCCCATGGGCGCGTTCCAGGGCGAACTCAAGCAATTCGCCGCCGCCGAGCTGGGCGCAGCATCCATCCGCGCCGCAGTGGAGCGCGCCAGGATCAAGCCCGAGCAAGTGGACGAAGTCATCATGGGCTGCGTGCTGCCGGCGGGACAAGGCCAGGCGCCGGCGCGCCAGGCTTCGCTCGGCGCAGGCCTGCCGCTCGCCACCGGCTGCACCACCATCAACAAGATGTGCGGCTCCGGGA
>DAIDTN010000229.1 GCA_027457185.1 Burkholderiales bacterium
CCGATCGTCGTTTGTTGGAGCCCGAAATCGACACGCCGCCGCGACGAATTCTAATCCCATGATCACGACATGGTCATCTCTGGCAAAGACCGAAGCGCTTGCGCCGGCCGCGTTCACCCAGTTTTACTTTCTTTCTCGAACCGCTATATTCACTGTTGTTAAGCCACAAGAGCGATGGGACTTGAGATGGGCGAGGACCCGGCCAAAGGCATGCGCGCGATCGTGGACGGCACCTACCGTGCCGAATCGCGGCGCGTGTTCGCCACCCTTATTCGGCTGCTCGGCGACTTCGACCTCGCCGAGGAGGCACTGCACGACGCGTTCCGGGCGGCGCTCGAGCAATGGCCGCGCGAGGGCGTGCCGGCCAATCCGCGCGCGTGGCTGGTGTCGGCCGGCCGCTTCAAGGCCATCGACGGCATGCGCCGGCATGCGCGCTTCACCGCGCTCGACGATGTCGCCGAGCAGGTCGAGAAACTGGCCGACGAAACGCCGGCTGCGGATGCCGGGGACATCGAGGACGACCGGCTGCGGCTCGTCTTCACCTGCTGCCATCCCGCGCTGCAGGCCGACGCGCAGGCGGCGCTGACTCTGCGCGAGGTGTGCGGCCTCAGCACGGAAGAGATCGCGCACGCCTACCTCACGGCTGCGCCCACCCTGGCGCAGCGCATCGTGCGCGCCAAGGCGAAGATCCGCGATGCGGGCATCCCTTACCAGGTGCCGTCGCAGGAGTAACTGCCCGAGTGGCTGGAGAGTGTGCTGCGGGTCATCTACCTGGTATTCAACGAGGGCTACTCGGCGTCCTCAGGCACGTCCCTAACGCGGCACGATCTCTCCGCAGAAGCCATTCGCCTCGCGCGGCTGCTGACCGAGCGGCTGCCGGAGCCCGAGGCGCTGGGCCTGCTCGCGCTAATGCTGCTGCACGAATCGCGCCGCGCCGCGCGCAGCACGCCGAATGGCGACCTAATCCTGCTGGAGGAGCAGGACCGCACGCGCTGGAACCGCGCGCAGATCGCAGAGGGCATTGCGCTGGTCGAGCGCGCGCTGTCTTCCGGCCGGGCGGGTCCGTACAGTATCCAGGCAGCGATCGGCGCGCTGCACGCCGAAGCGCCCAGCGCCGCCGAAACCGACTGGGCCCAGATTGTCGCGCTGTATGACTTGCTGCAGCGGGTGGAGCCCTCGCCCGTGGTCGAGCTGAACCGGGCCGTGGCCGTGGCGATGCGCGACGGCGCGGAGGCCGGTCTCGCGTTGGTCGATTCGATATTGGCGCGCGGCGCGCTGCCGGACTACCGCCTCGCGCACGCGGCGCGCGCCGACCTGTGCCGGCGGCTGGGAAAAAAAGCGGAGGCGCTGGAATCCTACCGGCGCGCTCTGGCTCTATGCCGGCAGGAACCGGAGCGGCGGTTTCTCCAGCGGCGGTTGGCCGAATTGAAAAATTGATCGATCGGCTGTCGATTTAGCGTCTTGCCGATCGACTATTGGATGAGAACGGCCGTTGTACCAGGTCCGGCGGCTTCAAGCCGATTCGTTCGAACTGAACGCCGGGCTCCGAATTAATGATATGCGATAAGGACATACCACCATGCGCTTCATGATGCTGATGCTACCCAAGGGTTATGAAAAAGCCGCGCCCGGCACGATGCCGGACGCCAAAGCCGTTGCGGCGATGATGAAATACAACGAGCAGCTGCAGGATGCCGGCGTGCTGCTGACGCTCGATGGTCTGCAGCCGCCGTCGATGGGCGCGCGCGTCTCGTTCACCGGCGGCAAGCCGAAGGTCACGGACGGGCCTTTCATCGAGACCAAGGAGGTGCTCGGCGGCTACTGGATGATCAAAGTGAATTCGAAGCAGGAGGCGATCGAATGGGCGTCGCGCTGTCCGGCTTCGGATAACGAAGTTATCGAGATCCGCCAAGTGCACGAGATGTCGGATTTCCCCGCCGACGTGCAGCAAGCCGCGGCGGGATTTCAGGAATTGCAGGCGCAGCAGCGCAAATAGGACCGCGAGTTCAAACAGAAGGAGCCATGTCATGCCACAAGTAAAGCCTGTACCGGAGGGAATGCATACTGTGACGCCGCACCTGGTCTGCGCCGGCGCGGCCGAGGAGATAGAGTTCTACAAGAAGGCGTTCGGCGCGACCGAAGTGGGGCGGCTTCCGGGACCGAACGGCAAGCTGATGCACGCGATGCTGCATATCGGCGATTCCGCACTGATGCTGGTCGATGAAATGCGCGACTGCAATGCGCTCGGCCCGAAGGCGCTCAAGGGCTCGCCCGTCACCATCCACCTCTATGTCGAGGACGTCGACGCCTGCATCGAGCGCGCCGTCGCCGCGGGGGCGAAAATCACCATGCCGGTCCAGGACATGTTCTGGGGCGACCGCTACGGCAGGCTGGAAGACCCGCTCGGCCATCAGTGGTCGGTGGCTACGCACAAGCGCGATGTGAGCCCGGAAGAAATGAAGCAGGCGATCGCTGCCGTCGCCGCGAAATAAGGGGCGGGCCATGAAATACCTGTGCCTGGTGTACTTGGACGAGAAGCGGCTGGACGAGTTGCCCGACGAAGATTGCGTCGAATTCGACAGCGGGATACACGAGAGCGGCCATTGCCGCGCATCGGAAGCGCTGCAGTCGGTGCAGACGGCCACCACGGTGCGCGTGAGGCGCGGCAAGTTGTCCGTCACCGACGGGCCTTTCGCCGAGACCAAAGAGCAGCTGGCGGGGTTCTATCTTATCGAGGCGAAGGACCTCAACGAGGCGATCCAGATCGCGTCGAAGATTCCGCCGGCGCGCGTGGGCAGCATCGAGGTGCGGCCGATCCGGCCGATACGGGAGGCGCTCGCCCGGGCCGAATCGCGGCAACGCAAATTAAACTCATGAAGGAGCAGACCATGGTACGCAAAATCGCAAAACCCGCAGTTCGAAAGCAGGGCGCCGCCACGCACGGGCGGCGCGTGCTGCTGATGGTCGCAACGCGCAAAGGCGCATGGATGTATCACGGCGATGCGGCACGAAGAAGCTGGCGCGCCGACGGCCCGCACTTTCTCGGTCATGTCGTCAGTCAACTGGTGCTTGACCCGCGCGATGGCCAAACGCTGCTTGCGGCGGCGAAGACCGGCCACCTTGGGCCGACGGTGTTTCGGTCCATCGACCGCGGCCGCAGCTGGAAAGAAGCCGCGCGGCCGCCCGCGTTCGCGAAGGCCGCGGCCGGCGAAAAGGGACGCACGGGCGATCACACGTTCTGGCTCACGCCGGGGCCCGCCAGCGAGCCGAACGTCTGGTACGCGGGGACCTCGCCGCAGGGACTGTTCCGCTCCGAAGACGGCGGCGTCAGCTGGGCGCCGTTTTCGTTCATCAATGAAGATGCGCAGTTCCGGGAATGGATGGGCAGCGTTCAGGACGGCACGCCCGACGGACCGAAACTGCACTCGATCATCGTCGACCCGCGCGATTCGGCCCACCTATATTTCGCCATGTCGGGCGGCGGCGTGCATGAGTCCGTCGATGCCGGGCGCAACTGGACGCCGCTGCTGCAAGGGCTCGAAGTGGTAGAGGGATTCGATCGGGCGAACCCGAGCTTTCACGACCCGCATTGCGTCCGGCTCTGCCCGAGCAACCCGGACCGTTTGTATCAGCAGAACCACTGCGGCATCTATCGGATCGACCGGCCGTCGGATACCTGGGTGCGCATCGGCAAGAGCATGCCGAAACGCGTCGGCGATATCGGCTTTCCGCTCGTAGTCCACCCGCGCAATGACAATACCGCATGGGTATTCCCGATGGACGGCACCGCGGTTTGGCCGCGCACCAGCCCTGAAGGCAAGCCTGCGGTCTATGCGACGCGCAATGGCGGCAAGACCTGGCAGCGCCTCGACGCCGGCCTGCCGCAAAAACAAGCGTGGTGGACGGTAAAGCGCCAGGCGATGACGGCGGACGCACTGGATCCGGTGGGCCTGTACTTCGGCACGACCAGCGGCGAGCTTTGGATGAGCCGCGACGAAGGCCGCCGCTGGGCCTGCATCGTGCGGCACCTGCCGGAAATCTACGCGGTGGAAGCGGCCGAGCTGTAGAGCAAAAGACGCAATGAAGGTACTCATACCCGGCGCCCTGCGCTCGTATACCGAGCAGAGTGAGGCCGAGGCGAGCGGCGCCACGCTCGCGGCCGTCCTTGCCGACCTGGATCGTCGCTACGCCGGGATCCGCTTTCGTATCATCGACGAGCAGGACAGAATACGGCGTCACATCCGCATTTTCGTCAACGGCGCGCAGGTGCGCGAGCTGTCGCAGCCGCTGGCTCCAAGCGACGAAATCGTCATCGTTCAGGCGCTCAGCGGCGGTTGACGACATCGGTTTTCGCCCTCCGTCGCGAATCGCTTGCATGCGCCGGTACAAAGCGGTAGGATTTTCGTCAATAAGAACACAATCATTCTTTTCGATGGAGGGGAGGCCAGCGGAAAAGGACGCCACGGAGCACGCTTGGCAGTGAATCGCGCAGGCGCCCCCTCGCGCATCCCAGTACGCCAGCGCAAGCACAACGCCGTAGATTCCAATACCTGTATCGAAACGCCGCGGAGTTCGGGCTCGTTTTATCACCACCAAAGGAGGATTAACATGGCAGCAGGGAACGCCGGGAGCGAGAGTGGGGAGGGTGTACAAGTCCGCAAGTCGGGATGGGCGGATTTGTATCTGCAAGAGGACTGGTGGGCGATTTGGCTGGGGGTCGGGACCATGGTTATTGCCATCGTCCTGTTCAGCAGCGGCAGCACCGTCCTCAAAACGCTTGCGATCAACCCGGGCGGACTGAAATGGTCGTCTCTTGGCCAGTTGACCGATCATTTCGCCCAAAACGCCCATCTGTATTTCTATCAGTTCATCGCCTGGCTGGTGATTTTCGGCGTGAGCTGCCGCATCATGGGCATCAAGCTGTCGGAGTTCATTCCTGCCTTTGTCTTCCTCTACATTCTGTCGATGATCATGTTTGCGATTGCAGGATGGGCGAACGCCGCAAAATTCAATTTGGAAGCGCCTCTGGTCGCATTGGTCATCGGCCTGATTATCGCCAACCTGATCCGGCTGCCGAAGTGGATGGACGCGGGTTTCAGAGTGGAATATTTCGTCAAGCTCGGGGTCATACTTCTGGGGGCTACATTCCCGATCTCGCTGATCCTGACTGCGGGCCCGGTGGCCATCGAACAGGCCACAATTATTTCTTTGACAACCTGCCTGGTGATTTATTTCATCGCGACCAGGGTGTTTAAGCTCGATCGCAGGCTGGCCGCGGTACTCGGGGTGGGCGGGTCGGTTTGCGGAGTGTCGGCTTCGATGGCGATAGCCGCGTCGGTGGGGGCAAAAAAGGAACATCTCTATACGTCGGTTACCCTGGTGGTCGGCTGGGCGCTGGCGATGATTCTTATCCTGCCCTTTGTCGCGCGCGCTTTGGGGCTTACCGCCGGGGTTGGCGGCGCCTGGATCGGCACCTCGGAGTTCGCCGACGCCGCAGGGTTTGCGGCGTCAAGTGCCTACGGCAAAATGGCGGGCAACGAAGACGCAGCGATCAAGGCTTTCACGCTGATGAAAGTGATAGGCAGAGACTTGTGGATCGGCATCTGGTAGCTCGTCTGGGCGCTTATCGCGACCATAGTTTGGGAAAAGCGGGAAACCGGCGCGCGGCCCGACGCAATGGAAATCTGGTGGCGCTTTCCCAAGTTTGTGATCGGCTTTCTTATCGCTTCCATTTTGATGACCATGGTGACGAGCGGCTATTCCGCGGCCGAATTCAATCAGACGGTAAAACCCGGCCTGATCCTTCCGCTCGTGTCGCTGCGCACCTGGGCATTCATCTTCTGTTTCCTGAGCATCGGATTGACAACCCGGTTTCGCGACCTCGAACCCGTCGGCTGGAAAGCTTTTTCCGCCTTCACCGTAGGGGTCGCGGTGAATGTCCTGCTCGGTTACTACCTCTCAGTCCACGTTTTCGGCAGTTATTGGTCGAATCTGTAAGCTTCCGCGGCGCATGGCCAGCGTGCTTGGCCATGTGCCGCGGAAGCGGCGATGATTCATGACTACACCCACTTGCAGGGAATGCCGGTTTTTCGCCAGCGAACCTGGTGTGCTGGAACGCGCGCTGCCTGGAATCAATATCCTGAGTTCCGCCTATGGTTCGGTGCGCGCAGACACCGCGATTTGCGAGCACCGCGGCATCTTTGTGACGCCGGCACTCGCCTGTCCCGACTTCTTCGGCAAGGCGCCTTCCGGAACTCGGGCTGCGGCTGCCACAAAACATTCCAAATAGGCGATAAAGGAATCTCCCTCCCACGCGCCGCGCGCGTGAGGCCACGCTCGGTATTTTGCGGAAATGCGCAGCCGCGGCCGCGGCAGGGCAGGGCTTCGATGGCGGGCTATTTCTTCCAGCTGGTCATGTCGTCGACCTTGACGTCGTACTTTGCCATCTTGGCGACCGCGTCTTTCTGCGCCTCCGCCTCGATGCTCTGAAACGCCTCGGCCAGTTTGTAGGAGAACTTGGCCAGGTCGACCGGGTTGGGTTTGGTCGCTTGCGCAGTGAGCATGACGCGGCCGACCAGTTCTATATAAATCCGGGCCGCGAGGTCTCTGGTCTGAGTGGCAGTGGACACGGCGGGGGAAGCGGGGGCATCGTGGGCGCTCATGGGGACTTGCCTTCAAAGTAGGTGTTGCCGGAAACACATATTATGCCGCATTAGGCGCCCGCCACGCTCCTCCTCGTACGCTCCTGCGGCGTGCGCGCGCCGCCTGGAGGGCTTAACCGCCGTGCCGCGCTAATCGGCCGCGACCAGGCTGGGCCGGCCGAATGGCGGCCGCGCCAGCCAGATCACCGGTATCAGGAGGATCATCAGGCAGGCGCACAGCCAGAACACGTCGTTGGTGGCGAGCATATTGGCCTGGATCGAGAGCATCCGGTCGAGCACCGCGTGCACCTGGTCCGGCGGCATGCCGGCCGCGTCCAGGCGTGCCGAGTACACGGTGGTCTGGGGCGAATAGACGCTGATGTGCTCGGCAAGCTGCACGCGATGCAGGGATTCGCGCCGGGTCCACAGCGCAATCGCGAGCGAGGTGCCGAAGCTGCCGCACATGGTACGCAGGAAATTCTGCGTGCCGGTCGCCGAGGCCATGCGCTCGGGGGCGATACCGCCCATGTTGATGCTCACCAGCGGCGCGAAGAACATGGCTACGGCCACGCCCTGCAGCAACTGCGGCGCCGCGATGGTGAAGAAGTCCGAGCCGGTGGTGAACTGCGAGCGCCAGTAAAAGCACACCGCGAACACGACGAAGGCGACGGTGGCGAACCTGCGCGGGTCAGTGCGCTGCAAATTGCGGCCGACCACCGGCGCCAGCAATATGGCGAAAATGCCGACCGGCGCCATGGCATAGCCGGCCCACTGCGCGGTGTAACCCATCTGCGTCTGCATCCACAGCGACATGACGACCATGCTGCCCAGAAACAGGCCATAGGAGAGGCTCAGCGCGAGCGCGCTCATGCCGAAATTGCGATGCCGGAACAGTTCCAGGTCCACAATCGGGTGCGCATCGGTGAGCTCCCACACCAGGAACAGGCTGAAGCTCACCACCACGATCACCGCCAGGATCACGATGAA
>DAIDTN010000230.1 GCA_027457185.1 Burkholderiales bacterium
CTGTAGCAAGGCAGCCTGATTTGGATGCCTCAAAAGCGCCGCAATGGGCGCACACAGTTGCACCCGTTGGTATTTCATTCATGCAAAATGGACATTTCATGATTATTCTTTGCGGTTATGCGGCCGGTTTCCTGGTCAACGGCCGGTGTATGACACATTGCAGACCTGTTTTGCTCATAACTCGACCGACTGATGTGGCCGATGACGAGTCCTCGGTGCGCACGATTGAGCTAAGGCAGCGTAAATAAATAAAGGTATCAACTTATCTGTTTAACTTTCGGTCTTATCACGTAGTTCCATTCGCCATGAAACTTATTACGTTCGACATTGACGCGCTGCATATCTTCATCGCTAATCTTGCGCCCGGTTGGATATTTCCGGCGATCCAATTTACACGTCACTTTCAGTCCCTTCGCCGTGGTCGTTCTGGCGATGAGATTGACGATCGTTTCGTAATCCCGCAACGGTTCGCCGCGCCAATTTGACGTAATAAAGGAAAATAGACGGTGTTCGACTTTGTTCCATTTGCTGGTACCGGGAGGAAAATGACAGACCGAAAGGCAGAGTCCTGTTTGATCGGCAAGCTTCTGCAACTCCAACTTCCAAAGCCGCAACCGCGACCCATTGCTCCTCCCGCCGTCGGCTGTGATCAGAATCGTTGTCGCCTCCGGATAAAGCCGCCTTCCTTCAAAGCGCCACCATCCCCGAATAGAGGCTACGGCAAATTCTCCAGTGTCATGGTCGGTTCCCACATTGACAAAACCGGCATTGCGTCCAAGCTCATAAATCCCATAGGTTCCTGACACGCCGCAGCCACCGCCTTCACAGCCGCCAATTTGTGCTCACCACATCGGGTGCGTGCCTCCTTGTATCAACCTCAAACCCACGCCTAGCCTATGCTTGCGCTACGTTGACTCAGGTCAACTGAAGAAAATAGGTTTATAACACTGGGGGTGCGCGTGCGATAATCTCGCTCATGTCACTGACCATGAGCCGCGGACGGCGCTGAACAATGTACTGCGACTATTTCGGGCTGGATGAAAATCCGTTTTCCATCACGCCGGATCCGCGCTACCTCTATCTGAGCACGCGCCACCGCGAAGCGCTGGCGCATCTGCTGTTCGGCATCGGTGCCGGCGGCGGGTTCGTGCAGCTTACCGGTGAAATCGGCATGGGCAAGACCACGCTGTGCCGTGGCTTGCTGGAACAGATCCCCGCAAACGTCGATGTCGCGCTGATTCTGAATCCGAGTGTCACGGCGCTGGAATTGGTGGCGTCGATCTGCGATGAACTGCATATCGACTATCCGCCTGTGGCCGGCAGCCTCAAGGTGCTGATCGATGCGCTCAACCGCTATCTGCTGGATGCGCACACGCGCGGCCGGCGCACCGTCCTGATCATCGACGAGGCGCAGAATCTCAGCATCGAAGTACTGGAGCAGGTGCGCCTGTTGACCAATCTCGAGACCACCAAGGAGAAGCTGCTGCAGATCATTCTGATCGGCCAGCCGGAACTGAAGGCATTGCTGGAGCGCGAAACCTTGCGCCAGCTCGCTCAGCGCATCACCGCACGCTACCACCTCAGCGCGCTGGTCGTCGATGAGACCGGCACCTATGTGCGGCATCGCCTGCAGGTGGCCGGATTCAAGGGCACGTTGTTCACGCCGCCCGCGCTGCGCCAGATCCACCGGCTGTCCGGCGGCATCCCGCGGTTGATCAATGTGATCTGCGATCGCGCCATGCTCGGCGCCTATGCCGTCAATAAACAGCGCATCACGCGCCGCATGGTGCGCAAAGCGGCGCGCGAGGTGTTCAGCGCCGCACACTGGTGGCGACGTAACAACTTGCTGCGCTGGGCCACGGGCTTGGCGGCACTGGCCGCTGTGGCGGCGGTCGCGTGGATCTACCCGCCGCGGTACCTTGGGCAGACTGTAAAGACTCGGCCGGCGCCGACAGCAAAGGTAATTCCAGCGACACCCGCAGTCGCCGCCAGTGCGCGCATCGCCACCACGCCCGCGGTCACCGTACAGGAATGGCTGCGCGGTGCCGGTGCGCAGGCCACCGCCGAGGCCACCGCGTACCGGACACTGTTCAAGGCATCGGGCCTTAACTATGACGCGGCCGCGGGCACGCCCTGCGAGCGCGCTCAATCCTTGGGCTGGCGCTGCGTGACGCGCACCGGTACCTGGAATAACCTGCGCCGCTATGACCGCAGCGCCGTGCTGATACTCCATGATGCCGGTGGCGGCCGCTATTGGGTGCTTGGCCAGGCCTTGCCCGAGGGTATGGCGGTGTTGCGGGCCGACAATCTTGAAGAGCGCTTTCCGATCGGCACGGTCGATCCGGCCTGGCTTGGCGAATACACATTGTTATGGCAACCGCCGCCGATACAGGCCAGCGATCTGGTGCCCGGCCTGCATGGTACAGCGGTGCGCTGGCTGCGCGAGCGTTTGGATGCCGCGCTTGGTCCCGGCGAGCCGCCGCCCGACCCATTGTCATTCGATGCCGAATTGCAACAGCGCGTCATTGCTTTTCAGCGCAGCCGTGGCCTGAACGATGACGGTATCATCGGCACCCAGACGCTGATCGAGCTGAGTCTGGCGCTACCGGATAGCACTGCCATGAGCCGCGCGCCAAACTAATCAGGGGATACCAAGTCATGTCCTATATCCTCGAGGCACTGAAAAAAGCCGAGCAGGAACGCGATCGGGGTCGCGTGCCGCGGCTTGAGACGCTGCATGACAATGCGCCACGCCGCAGTCGCGCGCTGCCGTGGATTAGCGCTGGAATCTTGCTGGTTAACGCGGCGGCGCTGGTCTGGTGGCTGCGTCCCGGCACGCATCCCGAGGTGACGGCAGCGCCGCCACAAGCGTCGCCGCTGCGCATTGCACCGGCAGTGCCCGCCCCGCCGCCAGTGACCCACAGGCCGCCGCCGGCAGTGCTTGCGCCGCCGGTCGTCATACCGCAGGTCACTTCGATCCCGCCGCCCGCGCCTGTCGCAACGCCCGTCGCACCGGTCGAGCCGGCGCCGGTTGCCGCCCCGCCGGCCGCGCCCAAGGTAGCCCTGTTGCGTGATTTACCGGCCGATTTTCGCGCGACGGTGCCGTCCTTGAATCTCGATGTGCATGTCTATGCGCCGAATGCCGCGAGCCGGTTTGTGTTGATCAACATGAAGAAGTACCACGAAGGCGACCAACTCGCGGAAGGTCCGCGCATTGAAGAGATTACCGAGAACGGCGCGGTGTTGAGTTACCAGGGGCAGAAATTCCGCCTGGCGCGCTAAGTCCCGCCCAGCGCTGTTGCAACGTGATGAGGGGCGGCTAACCGGCCGCCCCTGCATGTCGTGCGGAGGGTTGTTACACCATGTCCTTGAGCGACTTCAGCGCAAGAACCTTGACCACGTTGCGGGCCGGCTTGGCTTTGAACATCATTTCTTCGCCGGTGAAAGGATTGGTGCCCTTGCGTGCTTTGCTGGCGGGCTTGCGCACCACTTTGATCTTCATCAGGCCGGGTACGGAAAAGATGCCCGGGCCTTTCTTCAGATCACGTTTGATCAGTCCGGCCAACGCCTCGAACACGCCACCGACTTCTTTTTTGGCCAAGCCGGTCTTGTCGGCAATGTAGGAGAACGCCTCGGACTTGGTGGTGGGTTTGCCTGAGTTGCCAGCGGACTTGCTTGCAGCCTTTTTCTTCGCAGCCATTATTCACTCCTCTCTGTATCGTCGATCGGAAATTCCGGTGTGCTGAAATCAGCATCGGTCTACGGTCATTTGACCTCGACCGCGTTTTCGCCGGTAAATATTGCGTCGAACCGCTCCGTCTTGCAACAGGATTTTTCGCATTTGTTGCTGCTGATCGTAGCAGCACTCAACTTTTGACCGGGCGTGCGGCATGCGCGGTATTGCGTGCGTGGTGAATTATTGCTTGTCGATGTGTGTCCGTGCTACGCCGGATGGTGAGCCCTCTGCGCCGACATCGCCTATCCATGCGCGGGTGTCGCGTGCGGCGGGGTGTCATCGGTATCGCCGCCGGCATGCGCCGCGTAGGCAGGGATCACCGCTGCGCCACTGATGAGTCGGTTCTGTGAGGTATTCCCGAAATCGGCGGAAAATCGGCGTTACACTTGCATGCCCAACCTGTGTGCGAGGGACTAAAGGGTATGAAATCCAAGAGCCTATCGCGCAACCCGGACGGTGGCGAAAGCTGTTTCAATGGCTAAATTTACCGGCATTTGTGCCGCTATTATTCAAGTTGGATGCCGCGCGTTGTGCGCGGCGCCGCTGCCGCGCGCGCGCGCAAGGCGGCTTTTGCTTCTGGATGGCACGGGAATACGATCTTGAGCGCAGTAAAAAAAGCCGTCGACAAAAGACTTTTGAAAGGCTTGGTGCCGATCAACGCCCTGGCGCCGCAACATTTCAATGAAATCGCCGACAAGATCATCATCGAGGATTTGCCGGCCGGCCGGGTGAGCTTCAAGGAAGGCGAGCGCGATAACCGGACCGTCTATTTGCTGGCAGGCGAAATCACCCTGTTTTCCGGCGTCGCCCCAGTGGGCAGTGTCTATGGCGACACCGAATTCGCCCGCCACCCCTTGTCGTCGCCACAGCCGCGCCAAGTCACCGCCAAGGCCAAGACACCGGTCACCATCGCGCGTATCGACACCGGTCTGCTGGATGTGCTGCTGAGCTGGGATCAGTCCTCCGGTTACGAAGTCACGGAGCTGGAAGATGGCGATGAAGACTGGATGTCACGTATGCTGCAATCCCCGACCTTTCAGAAACTCCCGGCGGCCAATATTCAGAAGTTGCTGATGAGCATCGAGGAATACCCGTCGGTGAAGGGCGGCGTGGTGATCCGGCAGGGCGACCCCGGTGATTATTACTACATCATCAAACAGGGTCGTTGCGTGGTCACGCGCAAGGCCTCCCCCGCGGCGCAGGACGTGCAGCTCGCCGAATTGTCGGTCGGTGACAGCTTCGGCGAAGCCGCCCTGATCTCGGACAGCAAGCGCAACGCCACCATCACCATGCTCACCGACGGACGTCTGATGCGGCTTGCCAAGAAGGATTTCGTCGCCCTGTTGCGCGAACCGTTGCTGGCTCAGGTGTCCTTCGCCAAGGCCCAGAGCCTGGTGAATGACGGCGCGCAGTGGCTGGATGTGCGTCTGCCGGGTGAATTCCAGCAAGATCACATCGGCGGCGCGGTGAATATTCCGCTGGCGGCGCTGCGTCATCGTTTCGACGATCTCGATATCGCCAGTCGTTATATCGTCTATTGCGACAATGGCGGGCGCAGTTCCACGGCGGCATTCCTGCTCGGCCAGCACAGCTACGATGTCCGGGTTCTGACCGGCGGCATGCAAGCGCTGGCCCCGTCGGAGATGCGCGCCGTGCAGACCCAGGATAAATCCGTCGCTGCCGGCGATGCCGCCGCCGGCAATGCAAGCGCCGAGGTCATCGATTTCAGCCAGCAGGCGCAGGCGCGCAAAACAACGGATGAAAGTGCCGCCGCCCCAAAAGAGGCGCGCCATGCCGCGGAACAGCTCCTCGCCGAGGCGCGTCGCCGGAGCGAGCAACTCCTGCACGAAGCCGAGCAGCGGGCCGCCGCGGGCCGGTCGATGCTGGTCGCGGAGCGGGATGCGGCACTGCAAAAGATCGCCGACTTGGAGCTGGCGCACCAGCAGCTTGCCGCGCAATACGCGCAACTCCAGCAGGCCCTGCAGATCGAGATCGAACGCGCCAAGCAGCTTGCGGCGACCCCGGCGGTCGATCCCGCGGCCTTGGCTGAGTTGCGGCGCGAACTGAAGGCGGCGCAACGCAATGCCCAGGTGGCCGCGCAGGCCCGCCAAGCGCTGGCCCAGGAACTCAGTACCACGCTGGCCAATCTCCAGCAAACCGATCATGCGGCACAGGAGCAGTTGGCCGCGGAGTTCAGCGAGGAACTGGATGCGCTGCGCGACCAGTTGCGCAGCGCGCAGCGGGATGTCGTCCAGGCACAGCAAGCGGCGCAAGCGCAGCTCGCCGCACGCGATGAGAAAATCGCCGCCTTGCAGGCGAACGCCCGCCAGCAGGAGTTGGCGGCCGATCGACAGCGCATCGATCTGGACGCGGCGCACGCTGCGGCCAATAGGCGCGCTGCGGAATCGCAGGCCGAGCGGGCTCAAGCCCAACAGCTGCAGACCCGGCTTGACGCCGCTGAACAGCGGCTCGCCGAACAACAGTCCATCGCCCAGCAGTTGCAGCAGGAACTCGCGAGCCGGCAGCGGGCGCAGGCCCAGGCGTTGGCCGAAGCCAGCCAAGCGCAGCAAACGCAGCACGACAGCTTGCAGCGGCAACTGGCGGAACTGCAAGAACAGCGGTCGGTCGCCGGCGCCGCCGAACAGCGTGCTCAGGCATTGGCCTCGGAATTGCTGCAACTCCAGGCACAGCAGGCGCTGAGCGTCGAACAACAGCAGCGCCGCGACGCCGAACAGCAAGCGGCGTTGACGGAACTGCGCGCCACCCTGGAGGCCAATGAACAGGCATCCAGCGTGCAGCTTGAAGCGCTGCGCGCCGAGTTGGCGCGGGCCGGCGACGACTTGCAGCGCGCGCAGGCATTGCAGACCGAGCAAGTCACGGCGCTGCGTGACCAGGCGGCCGAGGAATTGGCCGGCTGGCGGGCGGCGCTCGCGGACCAAGAGCATGAGTTGGCGCGACAGACCGCGCAGTGGCAGGCGGAACTTGAACAGGCCCGGCAGGATGGGGCGGCCGGCAGCGCGGATCTTGAAGCGCGACTGGTCGAGTCGCGTCAGGCGCAGCACGCGGAACGGGACGCTAGCGCGGCCCAACTCGCGCAACTGCGCGAGGCGTTGGCGGTCAAGACGCAACTGGCCGAAGCGGCACAAGTCGCGACCGCGGAGTTGCAGGCACAACTGACCGAGGCGCAACAGCGTACCCAGGCCGAAACGGCGCAGCTAACCGCCACCGCCACGACCCTGCGCGATGCTCTGGAGGCGACGCAAGCCGCCACGCAGACTCGGCAGGCGCAACTGGAAGCGCGCATCAAGTCCTTGCAGGACGAAGCCGACGCCGCGTTGGCGCATACCAGTCAGCAGGCCGAGGATCGAATCACGGCGCTGCAAACGCAACTGACCCAGGCGCAGCAGCACGCCGCGCGCGCGGCGGAACAACAGACCGATCTGCAGCACGCCCTGCAGGCGGCGCAGAGCCGGCAGGAAGAATTGCAGGTCCACATCAAGTCTCTGCAGGATGAGGCGGATGCGGCACTCAGCAGCGCCAGCGCGCAGGCCGATGCCCGCAGCGCGGAGCTTCAGGCGCAACTGGCTGCGGCGGAGCGGCACGCACGGAGCGAGGTGGAGCAGTTGCGCGGCGCATCCGCCGCCCGGCACCACGAATTGCAGATCGCGCAGCGCCAGTGCGAGGAGTTGCAGTCGCGCATCCAAACCCTGCAGGATGACGCGGCAGCGGCCTTGGCCCGCACCAGCGAACAGGCCGGCGCACATCTCGCGTCCGAACTCGCCAAGCTGCGTGCCGAGTCGGCGGCCACGGAACAGGCCGCGCAACGCGAGATCGTGTCCCTGCGTGAAGCCTTGCGGCAGGAGACGCTCGCGCGGGCGCAGGACAGCGCCCGTCTTACGGACGAATGCACTACATGGCAGGTGCTTGGCCAATCCCTGGAAGACCAATTCACTCAAGCCGAGCGCGAGCGCGCCGCTGTCGAAGCCGTCGCCAAGACCCTCGAACAGGAACTGGAGCGTCTGCGCGGTGAATCCAGCGCGGCGCATCAGGCGGCGGGTGCGGACGCCGCGCGCGCGCAACAGGAAATCGAGACCTCGCGCGCGGAACTCAGGCAGCTCGGTGAACGGCTCGCTC
>DAIDTN010000231.1 GCA_027457185.1 Burkholderiales bacterium
ACTGGAGAAGCTGGCAGACCAATACCAGGGCCGTTTTCTGCTGGCCCGGGTCAATTCCGCCGAACACCCGCAGTTGTCGGCGCAATTCGGCGTGCGCGGCATTCCCAACGTCAAGGCCTTTGTCGACGGCAAGCTGGCGGACGAATTTACCGGCGCGCTGCCGGAGGCCGGCGTGCGCGACTTCATCGACCGTCTGATTCCAACACCGGGCGAGAAGCTGCGCCGCACCGCGCGCGCTCTCGTGATCCAGGGCGATTTCGACGAAGCCGAGCGTCAGCTGCGCAGTGCGCTCGAACTCGAGCCGGGCAATCACGCGGTGCGGCTGGATCTGGTCGAATTGCTGCTGGCGAAGAACAGCCAGACCGAGGCCGATGCCATGTTCGCGTCGATACCGGAACGCGAGCGGGACGAACGTGCGGAACGGCTCTATGGCGTGCTCGCGCTGTGGAAGCGAAGCCAGCAATTGCCGCCGCTCGAGGAACTGGAGGCGAAGCTCGCCGCCAATCCGGACGACCTGCCCGCGCGCCTCGCGCTGGGCGAGCGCCTGGTCGCCGACAGGCGCTATGAGCCCGCGCTCGCGGCGCTGCTCGAGGTCGTGCGCAGGGACCGCGGCGCCATGCGCACCAGCGCGCGCAAGCTGATGGTCGACGTGTTCAGTCTCGCCGAAGACCGGGCCGATCTGGTGAGTGAGTATCGCATGCTGCTTGCCGGCGCCCTGTACTGAGCGGCAGCGCCGAAGCGCGGGCGCGATGGCCCGGTCCTCGTTTGATGCATATCATAGGGTTGTCGGTGCAGCTCGGTAACCTAGGTTACATACCCTTCACCGGATTGCCGCTAGAATCTCGGCCAGAATCATTCGAGATTTGGCCAGACTGAGCTCCGCGTTTGCCGGCGCGGGCGGCTGATTTGAATCCAGCGCCTGCCGAATCCACATCCGATTCTGATCAATACAACCGACTGAAAGGGGCTTTACCATGATCGTCAACGATCTGATTCACGTTTTCGCTGGAATCTTCATCTTGTTGTCGCTCGCGCTGGGCGTGCCGGCGAGCCCGATCTTCCTAAGCAGCTACTGGCTGTGGTTCACGGTTTTCGTCGGAGCCAACCTGCTGCAGTCCGGCTTCACCGGATTTTGCCCGCTGGGGATGATCCTGAGGAAACTGGGCGTGAAGGAAAGCTGCGCGGTCGCCCGCTGAACCTGCAGCGCAACGGCGGACATGGCGGCGCTGCCTGCCGTGGAGGACGCGACAGAACGCAGACCGGCGTCGGCGGGCATTGCATCCAAAACATTTGCCGGAACCAAATCGCAGTTCCCACACACCAACCCAGGTGCTTGACGATGCCGTTAAGCACTGCTGTTTCTCTCGAACGGGACGCGAACCTTCGCGCCTCGCATGTACGCTCTATCTAACCGACAAGGATGTAGAAATATGAATCGAACTCTGGGTTTCTTGGCAATCGCAGCGCTTGGGATGATTGGCTTGCTTCTGCAGGGAGTTCCATCCGCTGCTTATGCCCAAACCAGTGGCGCAATAGCGGAGAATGCAAAGCCGCCGTTGCAGATTGTCAATCGAACGGGAATTAAAGTGGTGGTTCAAGTCAATTCTCTCGACACCGTTCCGAACGGCATCGCCAAGCAGGTCCTGGCGGTCAAGAATCTGCATGATCAATATGCCGCTCTTGGCATGAAGCCGGGAAAGGACTACGAGATTGTTGTGGTCTTCCGCGGTGACGGCGCGCGGTTTTTGTTGACCGATGAGGCGTATGACGCGAAAGTGAAACAGCCGCATCCGAAGGGCAATCCCAATCGGACGTTGATCGACGCTTTGCGCCAAGGCGGGGTCAAAATGTACGAATGCGGTGTGGCCATGAGAAAGCTGGGCTATGAACCCAAGGACATCCTTCCTTTTAGCCGCATCGTCGTATCCGGCATGGGAGCCTTGGTTGATTTCGAGAAGTCCGGCTACCTGCCGATAACTCCGTAATGAACTAGCGCGTAGCGTCCTGGCTTCGGAGGCATATCCAGAAATGCAAACGCTGCATCGAGGAAAAAATCGCCAGGGGCGAGATCGCCACGCTGACTTCTGCTATCGGAGCGGTCCTGCAATAGGCGCGGCATGCTGACCGTGAATCTGGGTCCTCTCTCCATGCCGATTGCCGTGATCCTGACCTTGGTGGCGCTGCTGGTTGCGGCGGGAGTCGGTTTTCAGGTCGGGCGCGCTCAGAAAACGGGGATAGGTCATGTCCTGACCGACATGCTGCTCGCCGGCGTGCTGCTGGCGCGCGTTGCCTTTGTCGCCATCTGGTTCGACGCTTACCGCATTTCGCCCTGGTCAATGCTCGATATCCGTGACGGCGGCTTCTCCCCATGGGCCGGTATGGCGGCGGCCTTGCTGGTGGCGATCTGGCACGGCTGGCACAAAGCGGCAGTACGCAAACCGCTGATCCTCGGCTTGGCGGCAGGGGCGATTGTCTGGGGAGGGACGTTTACTGCGATACGCATGATGCAGAATACGACCCTGCCCAAGGTACCGTTGACGACGCTTGCGGGCGAACCGGCAGATCTCACCCGGTTGGCTGCCGGCGAACCGCTGGTCGTCAATATGTGGGCTACCTGGTGTCCTCCCTGCCGTCGCGAACTGCCGACGCTCGCCGCCGCGCAAAAGCTGGAACACGGCGTGCGCTTTGTCTTCGCCGACCAAGGCGAAGATGCGCGCACGGTGCAGCGCTATCTCGGCGCCGCCTCCCTCGAACTCGATAACGTAGTGCTTGACGCGGGCGCCAGGATGGGCCGCGCGGTCGGCTCGGGCGGCTTGCCAACCACTCTTTTTTACGACGCAAACGGACGGCTCGTGGATACTCACGTGGGCCAGCTAACGGCAGGCTCGCTGGCAAGCAAATTAGACCGGCTGCGTGCGCGCAGCGGCCCCACCAACCAGGAGTAAATCACCGATGATCAAAAAAGCAGTCGTTCCATTTGCCGTCTTGTTTGCCTTGCTCGGCATGACCCTAGGCGCACAGGCGAAAGACTGGCCGGCGCCGATCAAGGCGCTCGAATCCCAGGGCGTCGAGGTGATCGGGACTTTCGCCGCGCCGGGCGGGCTGATCGGCTATGCCGGCATGATCGAGCAGCATCCTTTGGCCATCTACCTGACCGCCGACGGCAAACACGCGATCGTCGGCACGCTGATCGACGCAAAAGGGAAGAACCTGAGCCGGAAACCGCTCGACAGGCTGGTCAGCAAACCCATGACCGCGAAAATCTGGAACCGGCTGGAGAAGAGCACCTGGATTGCCGATGGCAGCAAGAGTGCCGCGCGCGTCGTCTACGTTTTTACCGATCCGAACTGCCCCTATTGCAATAAGTTCTGGAACGATGCCCGCCCCTGGATCAGGACCGGCAAGGTGCAGTTGCGCCATGTCATCGTTGCCATCCTCACGGACACCAGCGCGGGCAAGGCGGCGGCCCTGCTCACTGCCAGGGATCCGCAAGCCGCGCTGACCGAGCACGAACGCGATCGGGCCGACGGCGGCGTGAAGCCTCTGGCCCAGATATCGGCGACAGTGCGCGCACAGCTCGACGCCAATCAGAAATTGATGGAGCAGCTCGGGAGCTCCGCGACCCCGACTATCTTGTACAAGGATGCCGGCGGCAAGCTGCAAAAGCGTGAAGGCGCGCCTTCGGCCGAGATGCTGACTGAAATTCTTGGCCCGCGCTGAACCTGAAGAGGTCGGGCAGCGCGACGCAGGATGCCGCGCTAGCGTTCGATCGCATAGCCTGCGGCGATCCAGGCGTCGATGCCGCCATGCAGGGGTCGGACGCGTGAATAGCCTTGCTGGATCAGGCGTTTTGCGATGAGTGCGGACGAAGCTTCATTAGGGCAGGCGCAGTAGACGATCACTTCCCCGGTGGCGGATTGTTTTGGAGTCGCGTCGCCGAAGGTCTGCGCATCGATGGAGATCGCGCCGGGAATGCGACCATCCTGTCCTTGGGCGAGCGGTGAGCGCACATCGAGAATTATCGGCAGTTCGCCGCGGTCGAGCAGACCGTGCAGTTCCTCGACCGAGATTCGCGCCATGCGCAGCTGCCGGTAAAAGCGCTGGCGCTGCCACCACTTCAGCAGGACAATCAAGGCGAACGCGGCGATTATAGCCAGCAGGCCCCACTTGCCGAGCTGACCAAGGACGTCGATCACGTCGTTGATCGCATCGCGAAAGACCACGCCGAGCGCCACCGCGAGCCCCGCCCAGAACAGGGCTCCGAACGCGTCATACAACAGAAACACCCACAGCCGGGTTCCGATTGACCCGGCCAGCGCCGTCGCAACAGCGGCGAATCCGGGAATGAACTTCGCGACCAGCAGCGACGGCGCGCCCCAGCGGATGTAGATCAACTCGGTCTGGCGTACGCAAGAATCCGGGGACAGGGAGATGCGGCAAAGCGTCCGCAGCACCGGACGTCCAAGCCGCGATCCGGCAAAATACCAGCCCAAGTCAGCTGTCATCGCCGCAGCGACCGCAGCGAGCAGCAATTCGGAAATGGTGTAATTTGCGTGCGCGATAAGTGCGCCGGCGACGATCAGCGTCGGATACGCCGGCAGCGGAATGCCCGCCTGCTCGCCGAGCACATGCAGAAAAACGAAGGAAAGTCCGTACTGTTCGATCAGGGATACGAGTTGCTGCATGGATTTTGGAGCACGCCGGCGCGCGGTGATTACTTCAGGCGCAGGCCGTCGCTGTCGTAGACCTCGACCGTCACGGGTATGCCTTGGCGCACGCTCTGGCCGACGGTGCAGAACTCCTCGAATTGTTCCAGCGCGCGGTCGAGATGGGCGAGGCTGGATCCGGCGGCGCCGAGGGTCAGCTTTACGTTGATGTTCTGTACCCGCAGGCGATTCTCCGCGTTGCGGTCGATCGTCGCTGCCACCATAGTCCGGATCGGCTCCGGATGCTGTTTGAATTTGCGAATGGCGAACAACAAGCTGTCCGACATGCAGTTGCCGACGGCGGCGGCGAGCAAATGCGTTGGATTGGGACCGGAGCCGCCGCCCAGCGGCGGCGTTTCGTCGCCATAAAGGACCGGGATGCCACCGCCAAAATCAATCGCAAAGCGGAAGTCCGTCTCCTGCCGCAGGTCAACGGTAACTACGTGCGCCATGAAATTATCTCCTTGGGGGTGGGGCCGAATCGTTGTGCGATTCGGCCGGAAATATCCGTTGCATATATACTACCCCCAGTATAGAATCAGGTCAAGAGTTGTACGCTCCGGAGAGTGAAATAACCAGGCTTGAAAAGGACACCGGATGAACCATTTGCATCGGGAACAGGACAAGAAGGCGCTGATCCTGCGGTTCAAGCGCATCGAGGGGCAAGTCCGCGGCCTGCAGCGCTTGATCGACGAGGAAGCGCCCTGCGAATCGGTGGCGCAGCAGATTTCCGCGGCCAGGCGTGCGCTGGACAAGGCATTTCACTCGCTGGTAGGCTGCCTGATCGAATCACGCCTCAGCGCGAACGCAGGCGCGCCTGCCCAAATCAAGCAGGCTTTGGACATCCTCTCGCGCTACAGCTGAATGGTTCCCCGGACCGGCCAAAAGTCATCGGTTTGACACCAGGCAGACTGGAGCGAAACATGTGCGAGCTGTTTGCGATGTCGGCGCGGCACCCCACCACGGTGAGCCTGTCGCTGGAGGAATTCTCGCGCCACGGGGGCTTGAGCGGGCCGCACAAGGACGGCTGGGGAATCGGCTGGTATGAAGAAGGCGATATCCGGCTGGTGAAGGAAAGAGATCCCGCGGCATCCAGCGCCTGCGTGCGTTTCATCGAGACCAATCCCTTTTCCAGTTCACTGGTCATCAGCCACATTCGCAAAGCTACGCTAGGCAGTGTCGCGTCGCGCAACTGCCAGCCGTTCGTACGCGAATTGGGCGGGGCATGGCACTGTTTCGCCCATAACGGCGACCTGAAGGGCATTGCAGCTGACCGCCGCTTTCGCGCGGAGGGATTTCGCCCGGTTGGGGAAACCGATTCGGAGCAGGCGTTCTGCGCGCTAATGGATGCGCTGCGGCCGCTGTGGTCTTCAGGGGGCGTGCCGCCGATCAGCGAGCGCCGGCAGGTCATCGCCCGTTTCGCGGGCGCGCTGCGCGAGCTGGGTCCGGCTAATTTTCTGTATTGTGACGGCGACGCGCTGTTCGCGCACGCGGACCGCCGGCATCAAAATGACGGTTCGATCAAGGCGCCTGGACTGTGGCGGCTCGCCAGGCGCTGCCCCGCAGGCGGCGAATTGGCGACCGAGGGCCTGAACATCGCGTCCGAGGGCGCCGAGCAGGAGGTGTGCCTGCTGGCGAGCGTACCGCTGACGCAGGAAGGATGGATGGCGCTGGGCGAGGGAGAAATGGTCGTCGCGCGGCAGGGTCGAATCGAAGTCGAAAGGGAGTGAGGTGATGGAGATCGAACAGGCAGTGGCGAGGCACTACGCGCACGGATCGCTGGAGGAAGCAATATTGGACGCGCTCGCGGCGGCGGGCAAGGATCTGCAGCACCTTACGCCCAAGGATCTCGCTCCGGTCGATGAGTTTCACACCGGCGGCCGGCTGGCGACAGTGGCATTTGCGCAAGAATTCGGCCTGCGGCCGGGCATGCGCCTGCTCGATATCGGCTGCGGGCTCGGCGGTGCGGCCCGCTACTTCGCCCACGAGCACGGCTGCCAAGTCACAGGCATCGATCTTTCCCCCGAGTATGTCAATGTGACCAACGTGCTGGCCCGGCGCGTCGGCCTCGACGATCGCGTCTCTTGCGAATTGGGCAGCGCGCTGGCCTTGCCGTTTGAACCGGAAAGTTTCGACGCCGCGTATATGCTGCACGTCGGCATGAACATTGAAGACAAGGCCATGCTGTTCGCCGAGGTGCGCCGCGTTCTAGCGCCGTCGGGACTGTTCGGAATCTACGACGTGATGCGTATTGCAGACGGGGAACTGTCCTATCCGGTACCCTGGGCGAGCGGCCCGGAATCGAGCTTTGTCGCCGACGCGGCGACCTATCGGCGCTTGCTCGTGGCGCAAGGTTTCGAAGTGCTCAAGGAACGAAATCGCCGCGACTTCGCGCTCGAGCTTTTTCAGCAGATGCGCGCGCAGGCCGCGGCCGGAGGGCCGGGGCCGCTCGGGCTGCATATCGTCATGGGGGCGAACGCGGGGCAGAAGGTCAAGAACCTTAGAGGCGACATCACCGCCGGCCTGATCGCGCCGATCGAAATGATTTGCAGAGTCGCCGCATAGCCGAATTTTCGATCGGCTTTATGCGGCAGCGATGCGCGGCAGCGTAAGGATCGCATCGAGCCCGCCTTCAGGGCGGTTGCGCAGCACCAATTCGCCGCCGTGCGCGCGCGCGATGTTGCGCGCGATCCCCAGGCCGAGGCCGGTCCCGCCGGTATCGCGGCTGCGCGAGGCTTCGCCCCGGAAAAACGGCTCGAACGCCTGTTCCAGCTCTGCTTCCTGGATGCCGGGCCCATCGTCGAGTACGCGGATGGTCAGCCGATTCGCGGCATCTTCGACCTTGACCGTGGCATGGCCGCCGTAGCGGATGGCGTTGTCGACGAGATTGGGGAGACAGCGGCGCAGGCCGAACGGCCTGCCGGGGTAGGGCCGCGCGACGCCGCCCGCGATCTCGACCTTGCTGCCGGTGTCCTGAAATTCCGTCTGCAAACTCTCCAGCAGCGCCATCGCGTCCACGGGCTGCACGGCTTCCTGGGTGCTCGCGTCGCGCATGAAATCCAGCGTCTGCGTGACCATCGACTCCATCTCTTCCAGGTCCCTGGCGAACTTTGCCCGCAGCGACTCGTCCTCCAGCATCTCCGAGCGCAGCCGCAGCCGCGTGATCGGCGTTTTCAGGTCGTGCGACATCGCTGTGAAAATGCGGGTGCGATCGGAGATGAAGCGCGACAGGCGCCGCTGCATGGTATTGAACGCGCGCGCGGCGCGCTGCGCCTCGCTCGGTCCGGTTTCGGGCAGAGGCGGGCGGTTGATGTCCTCGCCCAGTTTTTCCGCGGCCGTTGCCAGTTCGGACAGCGGACCCGTGACCCAGCGCACCGCGACCAGCGACAGCGCGATGACGGTTCCCAGCAGGATCAGCAGCGTCAGCGCGAGCCGCAGCGGCACGGCCGCGGCTTGCGGCGATAGGTAGGAATCGAATGTCACCCAGGTACCGTCATGCAGCGCGATCTGCACCGTGAAAAACGTGCCCTGCGCAGCGAAGCCCCGTCCCGCGCCGCGCTCCCACTCCGGGCCCTGCATCATGGACATCATCGACATCCCTTGCGGCCCGCGGCGCGGTCCCGGGCGGAAGCTCTCCGGCGCGCCTTCCAGCCTGACCACATTTATCTGCGCATTTTTGCCCAGCGCGTGGCGCAATACGGCGGTGAACATCGAATGCGGAAAATCGCTCTCGGTCGAACCATCGCGCGCTGCCATCCGCGGCCGGTCTAGCGACACGATCAGCGGCGGTGCGTTGAATACGGCAACGACTTTGCGGCGTTCTGGCGCAGGCAGCGAATCGAGAAGTTTGACGATATCCGAGATTTGCTGCGCCAGCTGCATTCCTCCTGCCCGGTAGAGCAGCTGGTCGCGCTCGGTCAGGTTGATGTACGCGGTGACGAGCTGCGCGAATATCAATCCGCTCAGCAATATCAGCATGAGCCTTCCGAAAAGACTGCGCGGCGCGAGGCGCACTATCGCTCCATTTCTACCGGCACCGCCAGCACATAGCC
>DAIDTN010000232.1 GCA_027457185.1 Burkholderiales bacterium
AGAAAATGGGCGGCGTGGTGGTGGAAGTCTGCGCCGTGATCGACCTGCCCGATCTGGGCGGGCGCAAGCGCCTGGGGAAGCTCAAGCACAAGGTGTTCACCCTGTGCGAATTCGAAGGGGACTGAGGCAGTCGGGCGCGCCGGGAGTCGCCACGGCGATCGGCGCTCGCATCGCGCGCCTGGCGAAACCGCCGGCCCATCGGGCCGCGCACGGCGCGGCGCAGGCGCAGCAGGCTTTCCGCGCGGGCTTGCGCGCGCGTACGAAAGCGCTCATGAATTTGCCGTCGACCTGGGCGGCAATCGCGTCCACGTCGATGCCCTGTCCGGCGAGAAACTGGCGCGCATCCTCGACCGCGTAGATGCGCGTGGGCTCGACATCGATGTCTTAGAAACCCGCGCCGGCGAGCTTCGCCGTGTAGTCCGAGTCGCGAAGGGCGCCGGCGATGCAGCCGATCCACAGTTCGACGTTCTTGCGGACTTCAGCCGGGATTTCCCCGGTGACGACGACGTCGGAGACCGCCAGGCGGCCGCCCGGCTTCAGCACCCGGTACGCCTCGCGCAGCACGCGGTCCTTGTCCGAGGACAGATTGATCACGCAGTTGGAGATGATCACATCGACCGAATTGTCCGGCAGCGGAATGTTTTCGATCTCGCCTTTCATGAATTCGACATTGGTCACACCGGCCTTCCTCTGGTTCTCGCGCGCGAGCGCCAGCATTTCGTCGGTCATGTCCAGGCCGTAGGCTTTTCCGGTCGGGCCGACGCGCCACGCCGAGAGCAGCACGTCGATGCCGCCGCCGGAGCCCAGGTCGAGCACGGTCTCGCCCGGATTCAGCTGCGCCAGCGCCGTCGGATTGCCGCAGCCGAGCGAGGCCTGCATTGCCTGATCCGGCACTTCGCCGCTTTGCTGCGTGCTGTAGAGATTGGAAGTGATCGGGTCGCAGCCGCCGCCCACGGCAGGACTGCCTCCGCAGCAGGAAGACCCGCCGCTCTGGACTCGCAGGGCGGCCTGGCCGTATTTCTGCTTCACCACTTCACGGATGTTGTCTGCGCTCATTTCATGCTCCTCCATCGATAAATTCAAACGCCGCGCTCATACCAGGTGCGCGTGGAACTGACCACCCTGACCACCACCAGCATCACCGGCACCTCGATCAGCACGCCGACTACCGTTGCCAGCGCCGCTCCCGAATTGAAGCCGAACAGGCTGATGGCCGCGGCCACTGCGAGCTCGAAGAAGTTGGAGGCGCAGATCAGCGCCGAGGGGCAGGCGATGTTGTGCTTTTCGCCCGCCGCGCGGTTGAGCCAATAGGCCAGCGCGGAATTGAAAAACACCTGGATCAGGATAGGCAGGGCCAGCATCGCGATGATCAGCGGCTGCCTGAGTATGGCCTCGCCCTGGAACGCGAACAGCAGCACCAGCGTCAGCAACAGCGCCGCGACGGAATAGGGCCCGATTTTCGCGAGAGCCCGCTGGAAGTGCGTTTCGCCCTTGGCCAGCAAGTGTCTGCGCCAGAGCTGCGCGAGGATAACCGGAATGACGATGTACAGGACGACCGAGGTAACTAGCGTGTCCCACGGCACCGTAATCGAGGCGATGCCCAGCAGCAGCGCCACGATGGGCGCAAACGCGAAAATCATGATGAGGTCGTTCAACGCGACTTGCGACAGCGTGAAGTAGGGATCGCCGTCGGAGAGCCTGCTCCAGACGAACACCATGGCCGTGCACGGCGCCGCGGCCAGCAGTATCAGGCCGGCAATGTAGCTGTAGATCTGGTCGGCAGGCAGATAGGGCGCGAAAACATGGCGCACGAAAATCCAGCCGAGCAGGGCCATCGAGAACGGCTTCACCGCCCAGTTGACGAACAGCGTCACCCCAATGCCGCGCCAGTGGTCCCTCACCTGATGCAGGGCGCCGAAGTCGATCCGCACCAGCATCGGAATGATCATTACCCAGATGAGCAGGCCGACCGGGAGGTTCACCTGGGCGAGTTCCATCCTGCCGATCGCCTGAAACGCGCCGGGCAGCGCCTGGCCCAGGGCGACCCCGATCACGATGCAGACGAACACCCACAGCGTCAGGTAGCGCTCGAACACGCTCATGGCCGCGCTGCCGGCCTTATCGGTTACCGACGGGCTCTGTGCGCTCACGCTCTATTCGTCCTTCCCGCTGCGCTGGCCGATTCGATCGACTTCGCGTTTGATCGCCTGGGCATCGAGTTTCGCCAGCGGCAGGCTGGCTTCGGCGAGGATGCTGCGGGCAAAGTTCCGCGTGCACAGGAAAGGACATTGAAAAAAACGTCCGCTCATTCAGATCTCTGGCGGGATTGACGGGCGGCTGCAGTGCGCCGGCGCTTTGGTGGGGCGGCGGTAGCGGCGGTCTTGGGCAGGCATTGCGCCCCCTGGCAGCAGTTGTCGGTGAGAAAGGCGAGCAGCGCGTCCATCGCCGCGTAGTCGGCGGCGTAGAAAATGAACCGGCCGTCCTGGCGGCCGCGGATCAGCCCGACCCGGCTCAAGTGCGCAAGATGGAAGGACAGCGTCGCCGGCGCGAGCTTCAGCTTGTCGCAAATCAGCCCGGCGTTGACGCCTTCCGGCCCGGCCTGCACCAGCAGGCGGAAAATCGCCAGCCGCGTTGCGTGTCCGAGTGCGGCGAGGTTGGTGCTGGCAGCTTTAATTTCCATATTTCAAGTATTATCGAAATAACGCGCGATGTCAACCGTGCGCCATGCCGGCTTGGAGCCGGAACGGACGCGGTCTCGGCCGGCGCACGTCAGACTTGCGTTTTATCAATGGGGATTTGCGCCCGGGCGGCAAACTGGCCTTGTATTGCGCGGGCGCACGCTGTCGTTGGACGCGCGCCGCGCGAATGGCGCAATTGCTGAAAACAAGAGAAGCGGAGGTGCCGAGATGAAGAAAAAATCCTTACCCTTGTCCCGGGTCTATCGCCTGCTCGAGCCGGGTCCGGTGGTGCTGCTCACGACCGCCGACAAGGGTCGTCCGAACGTCATGACCATGTCCTGGCACACGATGATGGAATTCGAGCCGCCGCTCGTGGGCTGCGTGATCAGCGACCGCAACCATAGCTTCGGCGTGCTCAAGGCGACCCGGGAATGCGTGATCAACATCCCGACGCTCGAACTTGCGGCGCAGGTCGTGGGCTGCGGCAACAGCTCCGGGCGCAAGCTGGACAAATTCAGGCGCTTCGGCCTTACGCCGGTGGCCGCTGCGTGCGTCAAGGCGCCGCTGATCGACGAATGCTATGCGGCCCTCGAATGCAAGGTCGCCGACACCACGTTGGTGGCAAAATACTGCTTTTTCATTCTCGAGGTGCTTCAAGCCTGGATTGACCCCTCAGCGAAAGATCCGCGGACGATACATCATCGCGGCAGAGGCGCCTTCATGGTTGCGGGCAAGACGATCAAGTTGCCTTCGAAAAAGAATTAGCGATTCTTTCGCGTGCGCCAGCGCTCAAACTTGAATGGCGCTAGCTGACATCATGCCCACTGCAACTTGATCTCCCATGTACAGTCCCGAGAATGACGACAATTGACGCCCTGCCCGGCCTGTCGCAGGACGAGGCCGCATTGCGCCTCGCGCGGGACGGGCCCAATGAGCTGAGCTCGGCCAAGCCGCGCAGTCTGTTCGCGATCGCGGCCAAGGTCGTGCTCGAGCCGATGTTCCTTCTCTTGATCGCCTGCGGCGCGATCTATCTGCTGCTCGGCGACCGTACCGAGGCCATGATGCTGCTCGGCTTCGTTCTGGTGGTGGTGAGCATCAGTTTCTTCCAGGAACGCAAGACTGAGCGCGCGCTCGAGGCCCTGCGCGATCTGTCCAGCCCGAGTGCGCTGGTCATACGCGACGGGCAACGGCGGCGCATCGCCGGCCGCGAGGTGGTGCGCGGCGACCTGCTGGTGCTCTCCGAGGGGGATCGGGTCCCGGCCGACGCGGTGTTGCTCTCGGGGGTGAACCTGTCCGCCGACGAATCGCTGCTCACCGGCGAATCGGTTCCGGTGCGCAAGGCGCCCGGCGCAAACATACCCGAGGCGATGGCCGCGCCCGGCGGCGACGATTTGCCGTTCCTGTATTCGGGCACCCTGGTGGTCCAGGGCAAGGGCCTGGCGCAGACACTGGCGACGGGGCAGCACACCGCAATCGGCCGCATCGGCAAGGCGCTCGCCGCGGTCGAACAGGAGCCGACGCGCATCCAGCAGGAAACGGGCAGGATCGTCAAGCGCCTGGCATGGTTTGGAATTGCGCTGAGCCTGGCGGTGGCGGTGGCCTACGCGCTGATGCGCGGCGACTGGCTCAACGGATTTCTGGTCGGGATCACGCTGGCGATGGCGATCCTGCCGGAGGAACTGCCGGTGGTGATGACCATATTCCTCGGCCTGGGCGCCTGGCGCATCGCGCAACAGCGGGTGTTGACGCGGCACATTCCCGCGATTGAGATGCTGGGCTCGGCCACCGTGCTGTGCGTGGACAAGACCGGGACGCTGACGCAGAACCGCATGGCTCTGGTGCAATTGCAGGCGCATGACAGCGTTCTCGATCTCGGCCGATTGGAGGGGGCCGAACTGCCCGAACAGTTCCACGAGCTGCTGGAATTCAGCATGCTCGCCAGTCACCGCGATCCTTTCGATCCGATGGAACAGGCGATCAACGAATCGGCGCAGAAGGCGCTCGCCGGCACGGAGCACATACACCGTGATTGGGTGCTGATCGAAGAGTACGCGCTGTCAAGAGAGCTGCTGGCAGTGTCGCACGTGTGGCGGTCGCCGGACCGTCAGCGCTATGTCATCGCCGCCAAAGGCGCGCCCGAAGCCATAGCCGATTTATGCCATCTCGGCCAGGCGGAAATCGAAGCGCTTGATCGGGCAGTG
>DAIDTN010000233.1 GCA_027457185.1 Burkholderiales bacterium
TTCGCCCGCGGATCCATCTCACCCAAGCGGCGGATGAACACCTCGCACACGCGCTCTTCCAAATCCGTCGTCGCAAGATCGGACAGCGCCTTGCGCGCGATGGCGAATACTTCCTGCTGCGCCCGGCGGCTGATGATCTGATTCAGGTTGTGGGCATCGCTCGTCAGCGCTTCCTGCCGCTTGGGTGAGATGGATCCGCGGGCGAAAGCAGGCCTCGCCGAATCCCTCAGGACGGCTACTGCCCCTGCACTGGTGCGCAGCGCGTTTGCGCTGCCGTCGGAACAGCGCACGGCGATCCAAAATGCGCTGAACCAAAGCTTCTCGGCCGAAATCCGCGTCCGCTTCGAGACTGCGCCAGACCTGATCAGCGGGATCGAACTCGCCACGGATGGACAAAAACTGGCTTGGACCATCGCGGACTATCTGGCATCGCTGGAAAAAGGCATAAGCGAACTGCTCAAAGCGCAGCCCAAAGCCGAAGCCGGGCCCGAGGCCAAGTCCGAACGTCAGCCCGAAGCACCCGAGCTGCAGGCAAAGCGACAATGAACCCGGAACCGGACAGCCTCGCCAGTATTTTTGACGGCGCGTTCGCGCGCATGCGCCAGGCGCGGGAAGTTTTCGCGCCGCATCTCGCGCCGCGGGAGGTGGGCACCATTGCCAGCATCGCCACCGGCATCGCAAAAGTCACCGGCCTGCCCGGCGTGGGATTTGAGGAGGTGTTGCGCTTTCCCGGCGATCTGTATGGTATCGCATTCAACGTCGACGAAACTGAAATCGGCGTCGTTCTGCTGGGCGACTACTGGGAGCTGCACGCGGGCGATGAGGTCGAACGCAGGGGGCACGTGATGGACGTGCCGGTGTGCGAGGGGTTGATCGGTCGCATCATCAATCCTTTGGGCCGGCCTCTGGACGGCGGGGGGCGGATTGTATCGAGCGCGCGCCTGCCGATCGAGCGCGCGGCGCCACCCATTATGGATCGCGCGCCCGTCACCGTTCCCTTGCAATCCGGTATCAAGGTCATCGATGCGCTCATCCCCATCGGCCGCGGCCAGCGCGAGCTGATCATCGGCGACCGCCAGACCGGCAAGACCACGATCGCGCTCGATACGATCCTCAGCCAGCGCGATCAAGACGTGCTGTGCGTTTATTGCGCCATTGGCCAGCGCGCGTCCGCCGTGGCGAAGGCCGTCGCCGCCTTGCGGGAAAAGGGCGCGATGGACTACACCGTGGTGGTCGTGACCGAGGGCAACGACCCGCCGGGTCTCGCTTACATCGCGCCATACGCCGCGACCAGCATCGCGGAGTCATTCATGCAAGCAGGCCGCGATGTGCTGATCGTGTACGACGATCTCACCCATCATGCGCGCGCCTATCGCGAGCTGTCTCTGCTGCTGCGCCGCCCGCCTGGCCGGGAAGCCTTTCCCGGCGATATTTTTTACATTCATGCGCGGTTGCTGGAGCGCGCCACGCACCTGCGCCCGGAGCTCGGCGGCGGCTCGCTGACCGCGCTGCCCATCATCGAAACCGAAGCGCAGGACATTTCCGCCTACATTCCGACCAACCTGATTTCGATCACGGATGGGCAGATTTACCTGTCGCCGTCGTTGTTCGAATTGGGTGTGCTGCCGGCGGTCGATGTCGGAAAATCGGTTTCGCGCGTCGGCGGCAAGGCGCAACGCGCTGCCTATCGCGCGGTGGCGGGCGACCTCAAACTCGCCTACGCCCAGTTCGAGGAGTTGGAAACCTTTGCCCGGTTCGGCGCCCGCCTGGATGAAAACACCCGCCGGATCATCGAGCATGGGCGGCGTATCCGCGCCTGTCTGAAGCAGCCCGAATTCGCGCCGGTTTCCGTGCCTGCGCAAATCGCGGTCCTGCTGGCGTTGACTGCAAATTTATTCGACGCGGTGCCGCTCGAACGGATGGCGGACGCCGAGCGGGCCGTGCGCGATGCGGCCGCCGGCATTCCGGCGCAGGTGTGCGCTCGATTCGAAACCGCCGCAGAATTGAATGATGATGATCGCAGGACCATCATAGAAGTCGCCCGCAATGCGCTGGCCGCTTTCCATCCCCTGACTGAAGTCGGGGCCGGGCCGGAGGCGCAAGTAGAGGTCAAATCCGGAGCCAAGGCGGCGATCGAGGCGGAGTCATGAGCGATAGCACGGCGAGCTTGCGGCGGAAGATCGATAGCGCCGGAGATCTCCAATCGGTCGTGCGCACCATGAAAGCCCTGGCCGCCTCCAATATCGGACAATATGAAAACTCGGTGCGGGCGCTGGCCGACTATTATCGGACTGTGGAGCTGGGCTTGCGCGCGTGTTTTCGGGAGAGCGAGCCGGCGGCTTGGATGCCAGATCGGCAGGCAGCGTCCGATACGGGCTGGATTGGCGCCATCGTGTTCGGCTCCGACCAGGGATTGGTGGGCCAGTTCAACGAGGTGGCGGCCGATTATGCGATCAAGACGCTTGCGGCTTTGCCCGGAAAACCCCAGGTCTTGGCGGTCGGCGAACGCGTTCATGCGCGCCTTGCGGAGGCGGGCCTGCCACTGCTGGGACTGTTCGCCGTGCCGAATTCCGTCAAGGGCATTACCCCGCTGGTTGCGCAGATTCAAATCGAAAGCGAAGCGCATCGGGCCAAAGGCGGGTATGCGCGCGTTTACGTCTTCCATAACCGCCCCCAGTCCGAAGCGCTGTACCAGCCGGGCAGCCAGCGGCTGCTGCCGCTGGACGCGCGCTGGCAGCGGGATCTGGCCAAAGTCCGCTGGCCAAGCGCGAACCTGCCCGAGATCATGCGCGGACGCACCGAAACTCTGCGCGCGCTCATCGGAGAATATCTGTTCATCTCGCTCTTCCGCGCATGTGCCGAATCGCTCGCGAGCGAGAACGCAAGCCGCCTGGCGGCGATGGAGCGAGCCGAAAAAAACATCGACGAATTGCTAGAGAATCTATACGGCACCTTCCACCGTCTGCGCCAGAGGGGCATCGACGAGGAATTGTTCGATGTGATCTCCGGTTACGAAGCGCTGCCGCAGGAGGCGACCCGAGCCGGCGCACCCGCCGATGCCGGCGGTCATTGACGCGGGAGCGGCGGCGCAGTTGGGCGTGTCTTAAATGTGGCAAACAGCAGATGCTGCGGTGTCGCATTGATCGCAGCGACGGCTTCTGTGCAGCCGCTGGCTTGATGATAAAATTTCGCAGGTTCAGACTGTTCTGAAAGCGCATCCATGACCCAATTTCCAGAAGACATCTACACCGAACCTTCGAATGTGGATGTCGACACGCTAAGAAATCTCGGCCCGCTGCGCGCCATGGCGGGAATTTGGCAAGGTCTTCGCGGCGTGGATGTGAAACCGAAGGCGGAAGGGCCGAAAACGCAGGTTTATGTCGAACGTATCGAACTTCAGCCGATCGATCCACAGACCAACGGGCCGCAATTGTTCTACGGGCTGCGTTACCACACCCATGTAGTGAAACCGAATCAGGTAAAGACCTATCACGACCAGGTGGGATACTGGCTGTGGGAGCCTGCCACGGATACGGTCATCCATACACTTACGATTCCGCGCGCCCAGGTCGTCATGGCTGGCGGAAAGGCAAGCGCTGAGGCGAAGGAATTAGAGCTCGTTGCCACCCGCGACTCCGACAGTTTCGGCATCCGCTCGGCTCCATTTCTCGAGTATGCATTCAAGACCGTCGAATTCCGGATCAAGGTAAACATCAATCCGGACGGCACCTGGAGTTATGCCGAGGACACGGTACTAATGATCCGCGGCAGACCTGACCTTTTCCATCACACGGATAGAAATACCCTGACCAGGATCGAGGAACCTACGCCCAATCCTCTGGCGCGAACGTAATCGACGCTTTGTTGGCTTTCGGAGCATCAATTAACCCCTGGGCCGCCTGTTGAGTCGAGCGAGTCAAGCGTAGGCGTGGCTCACAGCGCGATCAAAACCGGATGGATAGGGGATAATATCGTCGGTGTCGCGGCAACGTGCCGCAGGATAATCAACTAAGGGAGACAGGTCATATGCGCTACGAGGCGCCAAAGACGCTGGAGCAGGCGATTGCGCTGCTGTCCGGCGCAAACGGCCAGGCGCGCGTGCTGGCCGGCGGCACGGACGTGCTGATCCAACTGCGTTCGGGCCGTGCTGACCCGCAACTGCTGGTCGATATCAAAGCCATCCCCGAGATGCGGGCTGTCGTCGCCGATAGCGGCGGCTATCGCATCGGCGCGGCGGTCACCTGCATGGAGCTCATCGAGAATGAGGTGTTCGCTCGAGACTGGCCGGGCGTCGTCGACGGGGTCAAGCTGATCGGCTCGGTTCAGGTGAAGGGCCGCGCGACATTGGGAGGCAACCTGTGCAACGCCTCGCCGGCCGCAGACGGCGTCCCAGCTCTGATCGCAGCCGGCGCCCTCGTTTGTATCGCCGGCCCGCTCGGCAGGCGCGAGGCGCCTGTCGAGGATTTTGTCCTGGGTCCGGGCAGGACTTCGCTCGGCAACGGCGAACTGGTCGCTGCGATCCAACTGCCGCGGCGAGCGCCGCATTCGGGCGATGCCTATCTGCGCTTCACCCCGCGCACCGAGATGGACATTGCGGTCGTCGGCGCCGCGGTCTATCTGACGTTGGACGGCAAAGGCGTATGTCGCAGCGCTCGGGTCGGTCTCGGCGCGGTGGCGGCGCGCGCCCTGCTGGTGCCGGCGGCCGCCGCCGCACTGATCGGCACCACGGTCGACGAAGCGGCGCTGGAACGCTTGGCCGCAGCCGCGAGCGCGGCCTGCCGGCCGATCGACGACAAGCGCGGCACCAAGCAATTCCGCGTCAAGGTCGCGGGCGTGATGGCGCGGCGCGCCGCTGCGATCGCGATCGAACGAGCGAGGAGGCAAGGCTGATGTCACGCAATCATGTAAGCGCGACGGTCAATGGCGACCAGGTCGAATTTCTTTGCGAAACGGGCCAGACCCTGCTGGAGGCATTGCGCGACGAATTGCGGCTCACCGGCACCAAGGAAGGTTGCGGCACCGGCGACTGCGGCGCCTGCAGTGTCATAGTCGACGGGCGCCTGGTGTGCGCCTGCCTGATGCTGGCCGTCGAGGCCGAAGGCAAAGCGATACAAACGATAGAGGGCATGGCCACAGGCGAAACGCTGCATCCCCTGCAGCGCAAGTTCATCGAGCACGCGGCGCTGCAGTGCGGCATCTGCACGCCCGGGATCCTGATTGCGGCGCGCTCGCTGCTGGAGCGCAACCCCAATCCGACGGAGGACGAAGTGCGCTACTGGCTGGCCGGCAACCTGTGCCGCTGCACCGGCTATCACAAGATCGTCGACGCGGTGCTCGATGCCGCGCGCGAAATGCGCGGAGGCTGATCATGTCGGCCACGCTCAAATACCAGGAAAAGGAACTGAAACTCGTCGGCACGCGGCCGCTGCGGCCCGACGGCGTCGACAAGGTCACTGGTCGCGCGCGCTTTGGCGCCGACTACAACCTGCCCGGACAGCTTATCGGCAAGGTGTTGCGCAGTCCGCACGCGCTCGCACGCATCAAATCCATTGATACCTCGGCTGCGCTGGCGCTGCCGGGAGTCAAGGCGGTGGTTACGCGCGACGATTTCGCCGAAATGCCGGACGAAATGGCGGCGGTGGGCGAACTCATGATCAATTTTCGCGACGTCACGCGCAACATGATGGCGCGCGAGAAGGTGCTCTACGACGGCCATCCGCTGGCGGCGGTCGCGGCGACCGGCGAATCGGTGGCGCGCGCGGCGCTGGCGCTGATCAAGGTGGAATACGAAGTGCTGCCGCATGCGATCGACGTGGTCGAGGCGATGAAACCGGGCGCGCCGCTGCTGCACGAGCACCAGTACACGCAAGGAGTCAAGCCCAAGCCCGATCGCCCTTCGAATGTGGCCAAACGCCTGGAGTTCGGGCACGGGGATATCGCTGCGGGCTTCCGCCAGGCCGAGGTGATCGTCGAGCGGGAGTTCAACACCAAGCCGGTGCACCAGGGCTATATCGAGCCGCAGGCCTGCCTCGCAAGCTACAGCGCGGATGGCCAGGCGGAACTGTGGACTTCGACCCAGGGGCACTTCGTGTTTCGCGCCCAGTGCGCCAAGGTGCTGCAGATGGACGTATCGAAGATCCGCGTGACCCCGACCGAGATTGGCGGCGGCTTCGGCGGCAAGAACAATATCTACAACGAGGCGCTGGCGATCGCGCTGTCGCGCAAATCGGGCCATCCGGTGAAAATGGTGATGACACGCGAGGAAGTGTTCAGCAGCACCGGCCCGACTTCAGGAGCCAACGTCAAAGTCAAGCTCGGCTGCACCCGGGACGGGAAGATCACGGCGGCGGAGGCAGAGCTGAACTTCCAGGCCGGCGCCTTCCCGGGTTCGTCCGTGAACCAGGCCTCGATGTGCGCGTTCACCCGCTACGACCTCGCCAACGTGCGCATCGTCGGCCACGACGTCACCGTCAACCGCCCCAAAGTCGCGGCCTATCGCGCCCCGGGCGCGCCGATCGCGGTGTTCGGCGTCGAGAGCGTGATCGACGAGATGGCGAAAAAACTCGGCATCGATCCGATCGAATTCCGCCTCAGGAATGCCGCGAAAGAAGGCACACAGACCTACTATGGCCCCAAGCTCGGTCCGATCGGATATATCCAGACACTGGAAGCGGCGCGCGCGCATCCGCATTACCGTGCGCCGCTCGGGCCCAATCAGGGCCGCGGCGTTGCCACCGGCTTCTGGTTCAATATCGGCAACGAAACCACCTGCTCGCTTAATCTGCAGGAGGACGGAACGCTGACGCTGATGCTCGGCACCATCGACGTCGCCGGCGGCTCGCGTGCCTCGATGGCGATGATGGTGGCCGAGGAACTCGGCATCGAATTCGATCGCGTCCGGCCGTTCGTGGGCGATACCGCCTCGCTCGGCTTCAACTTCCTTACGGCTGGCAGCCGGGGCACGTTCGCCAGCGGCATGGCCAGCGTGATCGCGGCGCGGCAGGTGATCGAGAAGCTGCGCCAGCGCGTTGCAAAAATACGCGAGGTGCCCCTGGAAGCGGTCGCGTGGAAGGACGGCCATGCGCGGCCGGTCGACGCCACCGTTGCGCAATTTGCTCCGATGTCTCTGCCCGAGATCGCCAGAATGGCCGGCAAGACCGGCGGCACCATCGCTGGTCATGCGGAAATCAATGCGCAGGGCGCGGGGCCCGGCTTCGGCACGCATATCGTCGATGTCGAGGTGGACAAGGAAACCGGCGCGGTCAAGATCCTGCGCTATACCGTGGTGCAGGACGTGGGCAAGGCCATCCATCCGGCCTACGTCGAGGGCCAGCTCCAGGGCGGCGCAGTGCAGGGCATAGGCTGGGCGCTGAACGAGGAATATGTCTACGGCGAAGACGGCGTGCTGCAAAATCCCGGCTTTCTCGACTATCGCATCCCCGTGGCATCGGACCTGCCCTTTATCGATACGGTCATCGTCGAGGTGCCCAACCCCAATCATCCCTATGGGGTGCGCGGCTGCGGCGAGGTTCCGATCATTGCGCCGATGGCGGCCATCGCCAACGCGATCGAAAATGCCATTGGCCTGCGCCTGTGCGAACAGCCGTTATCGCCGCCGCGGGTGCTGAAGGCGATCGACGAGGCGGCAGCCGCCAGGCGCTAGGGCCGTGGCCAGGATTACGCTGTCGAGCAGCCTGGCGCCGTTCACCGGGGGCGTGCTGGAACTGGAACTCGATGTAGCCAACGTGCGCCAGTTGTTTCAGACGCTGGGCGAGCGTTATCCGGAGCTGCAATCGCACCTGGAAGCGGGTATCGCCGTCGCGATCGGCGATGAGATCTATCAGGACGCCTTGTTGCAGCCGATCGAGCGCGAAAGCGAGGTCATCCTGATCCCGAAGATTGCGGGCGGGTAGGCAGATCACTTCGCAAAGGTGCTGCCCGCGCCGCGCAATTCATGTCTGCAGTGCGCGGGCGCCGACCGGAACCGGGAATTCGGTCCTGGCTTGTCAAATCGTTGTAAAACATTGTTAAACGGGCTTTTGTGGCTCGCTGCCGGGGTATAGAGTGTGTCGACATCGGTTGCACGAATACTCAAGCAGACGGCCACGGACGGGTTCGCGCGCGGTTCGGAAACATCAGCACGGAAGAACGTTATATGGGGCAGCGAAAACGGATTCTCTATATCGAGGATGAGACCGACCTGCAATGGTTGGTAAAGCGCATCCTCGAGTCGGCTGGCGGTTTCGAAGTGCTGCTATGCAACTCCGGCGCCGAAGGTTTGCGCCGTATCGGTGAGTTCGCGCCCGACCTGGTACTGCTCGACGTGATGA
>DAIDTN010000234.1 GCA_027457185.1 Burkholderiales bacterium
GCCTTGCAGTTCACCTACGCACGCCGCTTCGCGGCGCCCTTCGGTGAACCGCCCGGCCCTGGGCCTACCCGGGGGGCGTCGTACATCGCTCTCTGCGCTACGCGCAGAATTGCTTCCTGTACTCCTTCGAGGAACGTCAAGGCGGTACGTATCGGCCTGCTGGTGCGCAGCCCCATTCGCGAGCCGGGGTACAATGACCCGCATGCGCCCTATCATCTTGGCGATCAGACCGTCAATGTGAGCGCGGCGTATCGCTACCTCTGGTTGACCAGCACCGTGATGCTGCGCAACAAAGTCAACGACTGACCGATGCACAGGCGCGCACAGTTGCCGATGCAACGCGGCGCGGTACTGGGCCTGGCGCTGGTATTCCTGGTGCTGCTCTCCCTGCTGGGCATCAGCGCCATGAACGTGAGCCTGCAGGAACTGCAGATGGCCGATCATTTCATGACACAGACGCTGGTCCAGGAACAAGCCGAGGAGTGCCTGCACACCGCACAGAGCGAGGCCGCCACGCTGGTCGATACCGTGCTCAACGTTCCCGCCGGCGCGTTCATCGCCGCGCCGGGTCACATCAACGTGGCGGCTGGCGATGCGCAAGCCGCCGTCGACAATCCGGACTGGTGGGACGATCCCGGCCATACCCTGCCCTGCGGGACGGAGGTTCGCTACGTAATCGAGTATCTGGGCATTCAGCAACTGATCCTGCCGGCTGATCGCTACACCCGCCGCACTCACCCCTTGCACGCCCTGCGCCTTACGGCGCGCGGTGTCGGCGGGCGCGACACACGGGTGGTACTGCAGGTGATTTTTCTCAGGAACAGTCTCTGACCGACGCGCGTGCGGCATGCCGTGCCGCACGCGCATGTACCGCATGAACGGCATCCCACGCATGACCGAAAGTTTTGCCAATGCCGGTCATGCAGTGGCGGCGCTGTTCCAACCAGGAGATCATGCATGGACCGCAACGCAACGCACTGCCCATGGTTCGCCTTGCTGATAACGATCATGACAGGCGGCAGCTACGCCGATAACTTCGATCCGGCGACCCAACCGCCTGGATTCATCGCGCCCGTAGCGCTCAGCAGCACGAACATCACCGCAGGCGCGACCTTGTTCCAACCGTGGTTCGATGCTGCCTGCGGGTGCGGCGATCTGCTCGCCTTCGCGCTCGACCCGCGCGGCGGCGGGACCGGCGCACTGCGTTGGAGCGCCGCCAGTCGTCTGCAGGCGCGCGACTGGCGGGAGCGCCTCATCATCACCCGCCGCGACGACACCGGCGAGGGCGTCGCTTTCCGCACCATTGGCGCATTGTCGCCCGCGCAACAGAGCGCGCTCGGCGATCAGGCCCGGCTCGATTATATGCGCGGCGATGCCAGCCTGGAAGGCACGCGTTTTCGCTCGCGCAGTCACCGCACCGCGGATGACCGCCCGGTGCGCAATATTCTTGGCGCGCTGCTGCACGGCAATCCTGTCTACGTCGATCACGGCGCGTCTGCAAGCCTCTATGTCGGCGCCAACGACGGCATGCGGCACAGCTTCGATGCGACAAGCGGCGACGAACTGTTTGCCTATATTCCCGCCATGATCTACAGCCGCCTCGCCGCCGTGGCGGAACCCGCCGCCGCGCCCTACACCGTGGACGGCGGCCTGGCCGTCGCGACGGTGACATTTCACGACGGATCGACCCATAAATTGCTGGTCGGCTCACTCGGCGCCGGCGGTCAGGGTCTCTATGCGCTCGACATCGGCGACGCGCGGCCGCACACCGAGGCCGACGCCGCGCGCAAGGTCTTATGGGAATTCAGCGACCACGACGAGCCCGCGCTCGGCTACACCTATGGCACGCCGCAGTTGGTCAGGCTCGGGGACTGGCGCTGGGCCGCGCTGATCGGCAATGGCTATGCCAACACCGCGGATGACGGCCGGCGCGGTACCGGCAGCGCGCAACTACTCATCATCGACGCCGAAACCGGCGGCTTGATCCGGCGCATCGATACCTATTCCGGCGCGACGACGGACGGCAACGGCCTGTCGACACCCCGCGCCATCGACAGCGACGGCGATGGCCGCATCGACTACGTCTACGCCGGTGATCTGTACGGACAGCTCTGGCGCTTCGATCTGCGCAGTCGCCGCAGTAGCGAATGGACCGTCAGCTTCAACGGTGCGCCCCTGTACAGCGCCCGTGATTTCACCCGACAGCCGCAGGCCATCACCACCGCGCCGGCGATCGTCGCACACCCGGACTCCGGTGTGCGCATCGTGTTCGGCACTGGACGGTTGTTGTCGACGCACGATCTCGACCCGGTAAGCAGCGCGCAAAACAACGCCATTTATGGCGTCCACGACAGCCTCAGCACAACCCCGCCGGACACAGCCGACACCCTGCAACAGACGCTCTCCGAGCAACGCACCGCCGAGAACCGGCGCGTGCTCGCCTTGACGCGGACCAGCGGCGACCACGCCATTTGGCGTGTCGACCTGGCATCCGGCGAACGGGTTCTGACCGACCCGCTGTTCGACGAGGGGCGCGTCAGCGTCACCCTGGCGCGCACACTCAGTACGCCCCCCGAGGTCTGGCTGCTGGAACTCGACGCCCAAAGCGGCGGCTCGCCGCAGCAGCTTGTTTTCGACATGAATGACGATGGCGCGCTGGACGCGCGCGACACCTTGACGCCCAACAGCGCGCACCCCGCCGCCGCGGATTTTATCGCCGGGCGTCAATACGGTGATGGCATAGGCTCGGGACCGGTGTTCGCCAATCTCAGCGCAACCCGGCGCGTGACTTACATCAACCGCAATTCGGCCGCTACACACAGCGGCTCAACCTGCACCGCGGATTGCGCGGACACACCGCTCGACACCGACAGCGATACCCGCCTGGAAAGTGCCGCCGATACAGCGACGACAACCGATGACCGGGTAATCGAGGACGCGTCGACGCTGCTGACAGCGGCGGCGCCTTGCGGCACGGCGGATTGCGTCGCGGAAGCGCGCCGCAATCCGGGGCGGGTCATATGGAAGGAATTACTCGCGGAATAGGTCTGGCCGGTGTCGGCAACGTCACCGCTGCAGCGGCCTGATGTGAGCGGCGCGACAAACTCACCGTCGGTGATTGTGTACAGCCGCAGGCGGGTCCGAGGCATGGCGTACATTCATGGATGCCACAAACCCGGGTTCCACTACGCTCAACCCAGACTACATTTTAAGCATCCTGCAATTCATGCGGCAACGAGAACACCACTTTCTCTCGTCGGCCGGCGTGCTCGATGGCCGCCGCGCCGCCCAAGGCCTTGAGTCGTTCG
>DAIDTN010000235.1 GCA_027457185.1 Burkholderiales bacterium
GAGGTGGAGGTCGCGGGCGGAAAGCACAATCTGACCGACGTCGCCGCGCGCATCGGCCTGGGCCAGCTGAAACACCTGGATGCGTTCACCGCCCGGCGCCGCCTGCTCGCACGGCGCTATTTCGAGCGCTTCGATGCGGACTCGGGCTGCGAACTGCCGCTGGCCGAATACGCGAATTGCAACTGGCACATGTTTCAGGTATTGCTGCCGCTCGCGCACATGCGCATCGACCGCGGCGAATTCATCCAGACGATGCAGCGGCGCGGCATCGGCGTCGGCGTGCATTATCCGGCGATGCACCTGTTCAAGCTCTATCGCAATCTCGGCTACAATCCGGGAGACTTCCCGCAGGCGGAACGCATAGGCCGCGCCACGGTGACGCTGCCGCTGTTTCCGGGCATGATGGATGCCGACGTCGATCGCGTCTGCGCGGCCGTCGCCGAAGTCATCCGGGACAATAGGAAATTGACGTCCGAGAAATTGACGTCCGAGAATTGAACGTCCGAAAATGAACATCGACCTCTCGGTCGTCATTCCGGTGTACAACGAGGAACAGGGCCTCGCGGCCTTGTTCGCGCGCCTGTACCCGGCGCTGGACCGCTTGAGCGTTGCGTACGAGATCATTTTTGTCAACGACGGCAGCCGCGCCCGCTCCGCCGCCAAACTGCGCGAACAATTCCGGCAGCGCCCCGATGTCACCCGGGTCATTCTGTTAAACGGCAACTTCGGCCAGCATATGGCGATCATGGCCGGGTTCGAGCGCGTGCGCGGCCGGCGCATCGTCACCCTAGACGCCGATCTGCAGAACCCGCCCGAGGAAATCGGCAACCTGATCGCCAAGTTGGACGAAGGCTACGACTACGTCGGCAGCATACGCCGCATGCGCCAGGACAGCGCCTTCCGCCGCCACGCTTCCACGGCGATGAACCTGGTGCGCGAGCGCATCACACACATCCGCATGACCGACCAGGGCTGCATGCTGCGCGCCTACAGCCGCGAGATCGTCGACGCCATCAACGGCTGCCGCGAGGTCAGCACCTATATCCCGGCTCTCGCCTACACCTTCTCCCAGCGCCCGGTGGAAATCGAAGTCGAGCACGAGGAGCGCGCGGCGGGCGAATCCAAGTATTCGCTGTATCAGCTGATCCGGCTCAATTTCGATCTGGTGACTGCGTTTTCGCTGGTGCCGCTGCAGCTGTTCTCCCTTGCGGGCATGGTGATTTCGCTGCTGTCCATCGTGTTCGTGGGCTATCTGGCCGTGCGGCGCCTGATCGTCGGCCCGGAGGCCGAAGGCGTGTTCACGCTGTTTGGCATCGTCTTTTTTCTGCTCGGCATCGCCTTGTTCGGCATCGGCCTCCTGGGCGAGTACGTGGGCCGCATATCGCAGCAGGTGCGCCAGCGGCCGCGCTATCTGATTCAGGCGGTGCTGGAACAAGGCGCGGCGGATGCGGCGCTGCTGCGCGCCGCGCCAGCAGCCGAACGCGAAAGCGGCGCGGCCTGAGGTGAACCTGCCGTTCGCCCCCTGCCGCTGAGCCCGTTGCACCCGATGACATCGGCCGTAGTCTTTGCCTACCACAACGTCGGCGTGCGCTGCCTTTCGGTGCTGCTGGCCCAGGGCGTGCAGGTGGTGCTGGTGGTGACCCACCGCGACCGCGCGGACGAAAACATCTGGTTCGACAGCGTGGAAAAACTTGCGCTCAAACACGGCCTGCCCGTGATCGCGCCCGAGGATGCAAACGATGCGGCGGTCATTGAGCGGGTCAGAGCGCTCCGGCCCGATTTCCTGTTCTCCTTTTACTACCGCAACATGCTGGCGCCGGAACTGCTGGCGCTGCCGCAGCGCGGCGCCTACAACATGCACGGGTCCCTCTTGCCGCAGTACCGCGGACGCGTGCCGGTCAATTGGGCCGTGATCATGGGCGAGAGCGAAACCGGGGCCACCCTGCACCAGATGGTGGCCAAGCCCGATGCCGGCGGCATCGTCGACCAGCAGGCCGTGCCCATAGGCCCGGAGGACACTGCGGCCGAGGTATTCGCCAAGGTAACCGCAGCCGCAGAGCAAGTGCTCGCGCGCGCGCTGCCGCAGCTGATTGCAGGCAGCGCGCGCATCATGCCGCAGGACCTGAGCCAGGGCCGCTATTACGGCGGACGCAAACCCGAGGACGGCCGTATCGACTGGACCAGGAGCGCGCAGGAGGTGCACAACCTGGTGCGCGGCGTCGCCCCGCCCTATCCCGGTGCGTTTGCCGAGATCGGCGCGCTGCGACTGCGCATACTGCGCACCCGGCTGGAACCAAATAGGCGCCCTAGAACCGGCGCACCTGGGTTATATTTCGAAGCGGGCTCGTATTTCGCCGATTGCGGCGACGGCAAGGTACTGCGCATATTGGAACTTGAAACACCGGGTGGCACGCTCGACCCGGCGACGCTCGCCAACGAAAAAATTACCTTCGCGTGATCAAATGAAAAAAATCCTGATACTCGGCGTCAACGGCTTCATCGGCCACCACCTGTCCCAGCGCATCATCGCCAAGACCGACTGGGAGGTCTACGGCATGGACATGCAGACCGAACGCATCTCCGAACTCATGGAAGACAAACGCTTCCATTTCTTCGAGGGCGACATCACCATCAACAGGGAATGGATCGAATACCACGTGCGCAAGTGCGATACGGTGCTGCCGCTGGTGGCGATCGCGACGCCGGCGACTTACGTCAAGGAGCCGCTCAAGGTGTTCGAGCTCGACTTCGAAGCCAATTTGCCCATCATCCGTTCCGCGGTCAAATACAAGAAGCGCGTGGTTTTCCCCTCCACCTCCGAAGTCTACGGCATGTGCCGCGACGACGCGTTCGACCCCGAGTCATCCGAGCTGGTGCTGGGCCCGATCAACAAGCCGCGATGGATCTATTCCTGCGCCAAGCAGCTGATGGACCGGGTAATCCACGCCTACGGCATGCAGGAGGGCCTCGACTACACGCTGTTCCGGCCGTTCAACTGGATCGGCTCCGGCCTGGATTCGATCAACACGCCGAAGGAAGGCAGCTCGCGCGTGATCACCCAGTTCCTCGGCCATATCGTGCGCGGCGAGAACATCAAGCTGGTGGACGGCGGCAGCCAGAAGCGCGCTTTCACCTATATCGACGACGGCATCGATGCCCTCCTCAAAATCATCGACAATCCGGGCAACGTGGCAAGCGGGAAAATTTACAATATCGGAAACCCGAAGAACAATTACTCGGTCAAGCAACTCGCCGAGATGATGCTGAAGCTGGCGCTCGAATACCCCGAATACCGCACTCATGCGAACCGGGTGAAACTGGTCGAGACCAGTTCGGCGCAGTATTACGGCAAAGGCTACCAGGACGTGCAAAACCGCGTGCCGAAAATCACCAACACCTGCAAGGATCTCGACTGGAAGCCCAAGGTCAGCATGCCGCAGGCGATGAAGCATATTTTCGACTTTTATCGCGGCCACGTCGCCGAAGCGCGCCATTTGGTCGATTGAAGCAGATTCGATACGCCGCGGACGGAATGAGTGGGGTTTTATCCAAGATCCTCGATAGCGCACGGATGTGCTTTTTATCCGTGCGCTATCGAGGATCCGCGCGGGCGGGTCGCCGTCTGTGCAAACCCGGGCGTTGCAGCTCGAAGTATCCTGTTATATCCGCCAATCTCGCCGAACGACCATTGCGCGCTCTGCGCGCCAACCGTGTTTTCTGAACGGATGAAAAGCGCATCCGTTCAGAAAACACGGTTATCGTTAACCCCGAACAGGCTGCAGGGGTTTATACAGGATCGTCAATTG